>CALKZN010000048.1 GCA_938002995.1 uncultured Arenicellaceae bacterium
TGATGTTTGTCGTAAAACTAGGGCAGGAGTAAAAGACAAACTATTTGCAACGACATGGAAAATTTCTATGTCTCGTTTAATTTATAAAATAGGTGATCAATTTCCATGGTTGATTAATGCCTTTGCAGATCAACATGTAAAAGCCATGATTCATGATACTGATCGCTATTTCAATAATACTGATGGAATTGCGGATCAAGTTAGGCAAATTTTGGTCGATAGCATTTTAGATTGCAGCAAAGATTGTAAAGTCTTATTGATTGGCCACAGCATGGGCTCAATTATTTCTTATGACACCTTGTTTCAACTGCAACAAAGTGAGCAAGATCTGATGGACTCAAAACCCAAATTAGTCGATTTATTCCTGACTCTTGGCAGTCCATTAGGCCTCAAGTTTACTCAAGATAGGTTATTGGGTTTTAGTAAAACTGATAAGGCTCAATTGCCAGCGAATATAAAGGCTTGGCATAATGTCTCTGCACGGGGAGATTTGGTGTCTGTTGACACGACTTTGGCGGATGATTTTGCGTTGATGAAAAAAGAAGGTTTGATAGATGATATTGTTGATCATACTGACGATGTTTTTGGTTGGTATAAAAATTTACAAGGTTATAACTTTCATAGTTCATATGGTTATCTTGTGGAACCAACAACGTCAAAACTTATCAGTGATTGGTGGTTAGAAAACTAAGAAAATAATTATGAATGAAACAGTGACAATTGTTGCCCATCGTGGATACTCAGGGAAATTCCCTGAAAATACCTTAATCGCTTATCAAGCGGCCTATGCCCACGGTGCTCGTTGGATGGAATGCGATATTCAATTGAGTAAAGACATGAGACCTATCGTTCATCATGATGAAAATCTCATACGCATGGCAGGTGTTGATATTGATATTCGTAAAATCAAAGCGAAAGAACTTCAAGCTTATAGCGCATATCACCCAGAAAAATTTGGCACAGAGTATATTGGTAATCCATTTTGCCAATTGAAAGAACTCAGTATCTGGCTGAAAAACCATGCTGATGCCAAGATGTTTGTTGAAATCAAGCAACACAGCTTAGAAAGTTTTGGCATTCAAACGACGATGAAAGCTGTTTATCAAGCGATTAAAAAAGTGCGCAATCAATGCATTATTATTTCCTTTGATCCTTATGTTGTTGACTATGCCAGAGCAAAGTATGAGCTTGCCAATGGATGGGTCATTCCTGAGTGGTCAGATAAAATAAAACAGCGAGCAATGAGAATGCAACCTAATTTTTTGTTCACAAGTAAAAAAATCATGCCTGAAAACCCGCAAGAATGGTGGCAAGCACCAAAAGGTAAAGCGTGGCATTGGGCAAATTATAATGTCGACAAGGTTGATGAAATGCCACAATGGATTGAGAAAGGTTTGAAGTTTATTGAAACCAATGAAATAGCAGATATTTTGAAGCATCAGAACATAGAGGCATACCAGCATGGTTAATATTGGCACAGGGATAGCAACGATTGACTATGACGTAGCAATTATTGGTGGTGGAATTCATGGTGTTGGTGTAGCGCAAGCGGCAGCAGCGGCAGGTTATCGAACCGTATTAATAGAACAAAAACACTTGGCCTATGGAACGTCACGTTGGTCGAGCAAGCTCATTCATGGCGGATTGCGTTATTTAGAAAATTTCGAATTCGGCTTGGTCCGAGAAAGCCTCAAAGAGCGAGAACTATTATTGAAACTGGCTCCTGACTTGGTCAAACGGCAAAAATTCTATATTCCTGTTTATGAAAAAACCAGCAGACGTTCATGGTTTATAGGTTTAGGCTTGTTAGCGTATAGCGCTCTCGCCGGCGGTAATAAACATACGCATTTTCATCGTATTCGTAGATCAGAATGGAAGGAACTCGATGGTTTAGAGTGCAATGGCTTGGAATCTGTTTTGCAATACACAGATGCACAGACAGATGATGCTAAATTAACTCAGGCAGTGATGAATTCAGCCCTAGATTTGGGCGCAGATTTGCTTTGCCCCGCTGTCTTTGAAAGCGCGAGCCGAGTTGAAGGTGGGTTAGAGATAGAGTATTCAGAAAATGGTAAAAAAAACCGTTTGAAGACGCGAACTCTGGTTAATGCTGCTGGCCCATGGGCTAGTGAGTTATTGGCAGATATGGTCGGCGGTTTGCCAGCATTTAAAGTGGATAAGGTACAAGGCACACATATTGAATTACCAGGTGAGTTAACTAAAGGTTGTTATTACATGGAAGTGCCAGAGGATAAACGCGCGGTATTTGCTATGCCTTGGAATGGGAATACCTTAGTGGGCACCACAGAATTCAGCTATAAAGGTAATCCGCACAAGGTACATTCACGTGATGAAGCGGTAGAGTATTTATTAAACGTGTATCGTGAATATTTTCCTCAGCGGGATGATGCGGTCATTGATCGTTGGGCGGGATTACGCGTGTTGCCTGCAGCGACAGGAAAGGCATTTAAACGTTCCAGAGAAACACAAATGCCTGTAGATAATGAGGATTATCCAACGATATTATCAATTTTTGGCGGTAAGTTAACAGGCTATCGAGCAACAGCTGAGAAAGTGATCAAGAAATTACAACCAAGCTTGCCAAAAGTGGCGGAAAAAGCACGAACAGATCAATTACCTTTGAGCCTTGAAGGTATTCATGAAACAAAGCGTTCAAACTGACTTTTCTTTTATCCTTTCATCCGTTTAGCTTTGAGCGTTACTATCATGCCAACTGTTACCAGTGCGAGGCCTAGGAGTTCAATCATTCTGGGTTCTTCGCCTAATACTGGGTAAGCAATTAATACCGCAAAGCCAGGCACTAATGCTGCAAATAAGGAGGCTCTGCTTGGTCCCATTAATTCGATGGTTTTTGTATAGGTATACAAAGCTAGGATTGAAATCACTAAACCTTGAAACACGCCCTGAAATACGATGTCATCCAAGCTGGCTTGCCAGATTTTTGGTTCTCCGAATATAAAATATAAAGGCGTAAAAACGACCATGGAAATCACAGAGATAATGGCGGTCATGTGCAAAGCCGGCAGTTGTGCTTTTCTGGCGGCAACGGTGAAGTTGCCCCAACAAAAACCAGCCACTATGAATAATAGATGACCAATCCAAACTTCTTTTGTTGAAATGATATCAGCAGTGGCGTCATTAGCATCGCTACCGAAGTAGTTGGTCATCAAAATACCTATAATGATGATGGCTATGCCGAACACTTTTTGTCCAGTAGGCTTATCTCCAAAAACTAGCCAACTTCCTAAAGCCGTTGTGACCATCATTGTGCTTGGAATAAACATCCCTGCATGCCCAGCGGGTGCAAAAAGCAGTCCGCTTAGTGCTAGATAGGCATAGAGCATACCGCCAGCACAGGAGACAAAAAGGATCATCCAAGGACTTAATCCTCCCCAGCCTTTTTTGATGAGATAGGGAAGCAAGACCAAGCCGGCTACCCAAAAGCGCAACGCAACTATATCATTAGGATTGAAGTCTTGCTGGATAGAAAAGCGTGACAAAACGGGCCATAGACCCCATAAGAATACAGTGAATATACCAAGAGCAATAGCTGCAATACTGAGAGGTTGCCGATCAGATGACATGATAAGAGTATAGAGCCCACGCTCGCTTGTTGAGATAAAGCGCGTTGGTGTAAAGGAGCAGCCGGACCTTTCAAAAAAACAAAAAAACCGAGTACCTTTTAATAAAAGAGTACTCGGTTATATTTTAGTCGTTTATGACTAATGAGTTTTATTTTTTCGACAATGAATCGCGGATTTCTGTCAATAATTTGATTTCATCAGAAGGTTCAGTAGGAGCCGCTTCTTCTTCCTCTTTCATTGCAGCCATCGCTTTGTTCATACCTTTAACAATTAGGAACAAAACAAATGCGACTATCACGAAAGTTATAATAGCGCTGATAAAATTACCATAAGTAACCGCTGCTGCACCGGCTTCTTTTGCTGCTGCTAAGGTTTCAAATTCACCATCACTTAAGTTGATGAACTTTTCCTTGAAATCGATGCCGCCACTGAAAAAACCAACGATAGGCATGATGATGTCATCTACCAATGATTTCACAATAGTGCTAAATGATGCGCCAATGACAATCCCCACTGCCATATCGAAAAAATTACCTTTAAGCGCAAATTCCTTAAACTCTTTAAGCATGATCGTATCCTCTTTATATTACTAATTATTATTAAGAATACACACACTAGCCACTTTGGTGTGGTTTTTCAAGTGTAGAGTCGTTAACGAAAGTTAAAGCTTGTTACGTCTTTGCATCAATCGATAATTCAACTTGATAGTAAGGGTGATCAGAAATTCCAATGGGTTCAAATTTGCTTGAGACAGTGGTAAAGCCTTTGGTCAAAATCCAATCAATACGGGAATTTTCATCGTTCTCACAATCACTATCGTTTGGGCTACTTGCGATAGCATCTATAAATGACCCCTCTACAAGCACTGACTGGACTATTGGGTGATCGATAGCTGTGTTCATGTCTCCCATAAGAACAGCATGATCATGTTGTTGGAACTTCTCCAATACACATGCGAGTTGTTGTTCTCTACCTTCTTTGGTATGCAAATGTGTGACTAAAATAGCGACTTCATGTCCATTAAAATTGATGAACGCAGTTACAAGGTTACGATACTGCTTACCGGTAGTATCAGGTAACATTTCTATCGACCAATTATTGACCGGAAATCGACTCAAAAGAGCATTGCCACGATGTTCACGAAACCAACGACGTCGAGTTGCAGCAAATAGCCAGCCAAAATCGCTATGCTCAGCCAATGCTTGCGCTTGGTTTTTACTGCCTAACCACGAGGCAGCATACACTTCATTAATACCAACAATGTCAGCTGCTTTAATGATGTCAGCGCTTCTCGAAATATCACGCTTGCCGTTAATATCTTTGCCGCTCTGTACATTATATGTACCAATGGACAAAGAATTTTTTTCTTTAGTAAATCCACTTTTAGGTGGGTTTATATCTCGACCATGCTGGTTTTTTGCCGGACGCGCTTTATAGGCGGTGAAGTAAAAGACAATTAATAGAAGGGTGATGAGGAGGACAAATTTCATTATTGGATTTTAGCCTGAAATCATATGAGCAAAACAATCTATATAAAAACTTATTTCAAAACGAATATAGAAATTAAAAAGGCGGTCAATAGACCGCCTTTTTTAATATTTTAGATGCCAGTTGTTATCTATATAAACAACTATGAAACCTTAGGACCAGCATTGCAAATGTTGTCAGAACAACCATCAGCATATTGCTCAAAGTTTTCAGCAAACTTTTCAGCAAGCATATTTGCTTTTTCATCATAGGCTGCTTTGTCTTCCCAAGTATTGCGTGGGTCTAAGACTTCCGCAGGTACATTTGGACAAGAAGTTGGTACGGCAACTTGGAATACTGGATGAGTTGACGTTTCAACATCGGCTAGTTCACCATCAAGAATTGCATTAACCATCGCACGCGTATGTTTGATTGACATGCGTTTGCCAACGCCATAAACACCGCCAGTCCAGCCAGTATTAACCATCCAAACATCAACATCATGTTTGGCGATTTTTTCACCTAATAGCTCAGCATATTGGCTAGGGTGTAAAGGCATGAAAGGGCCGCCATAACAAGGCGAGAAGTTTGGCGTAGGTTCAGTCACGCCAAGCTCAGTACCAGCTACTTTTGCAGTGTAGCCATTAATAAAGTGATACATCGCTTGGTCAGCAGTTAGCTTAGCAACCGGCGGTAATACACCAAAGGCATCACAGGTTAAAAAGATAACGTTCTTCGGGTGACCACCAACGCCTGTTTCACTAGCGTTAGGAATTTGCGAGATTGGGTAAGAAACACGTGTGTTTTCTGCCAAGCTATTGTCGAAGAAATCAAAATCGCCATCTTCAGTCATGATGACGTTTTCTAAAATAGTACCACGATTTTGCGTAGTCGCGAAGATCTCTGGTTCTGCTTCAGCAGAAAGGTTGATTGCTTTGGCATAACAGCCGCCTTCAAAATTGAATAAACCTTCGTCGCTCCAACCATGTTCATCATCACCAATTAATGTACGTGATGCATCCGCGGACAATGTTGTTTTACCTGTGCCACTCAAACCAAAGAAAACGGCACTTTCGCCATTTGATCCGATGTTAGCAGAGCTGTGCATTGGCATGATGCCACGCTTAGGTAATAGATAGTTCATTACACAGAAAATCGATTTCTTAGTTTCGCCGGCATATTGCGTGCCACCGATTAAAATCAATTTACGAGTCATGTCTGCAATGACGAATGTGCCAGAGTTAGTTCCATCTAGTGCTGGATCAGCCAAACAACCAGGAACGTTGATAACTGTGAATTCTGGATTATGCTCTAGCAACTCTTGAGCAGAAGCTGGAATGAACATATTGCGGGCAAAAATGCTGTGCCATGCTAGTTCATTAATAATACGAACAGATAAACGATTTTTCTTGTCTGCACCCGCATAACAGTTTTGGACATAAACTTCTTTGCCATCGAGATACTCGACAACTTTTGCGTGTAGTTTTTCAAACTTATCACTTTCAAAAGGGACGTTGATTTTCCCCCACCACATATCTTGTGTAGTGTTATCTTGTACTGTGAATTTGTCATTGGCCGAACGGCCAGTTTTATCACCTGTTGTTACAACAAGCGATTCAAATTTAGACAATGTGCCTTCGTTGCGGTCAATAACGTGAGAATAAAGTTCGTCGGTATCTAAACACCAATTCACCTTTTTAAGATTTTTTAGACCATGTTTGGTCAAGTTTTGCGCGCTCATATTTGGCGAACCTCAGATAGTTCAAGTCAAGAAAAATAGTAATGACGCGGGATTGTAACAACATTTATGGTATCGACCAACAGCAGTGAAATCGACATTGTTAAAAAGCATAAAATTGTACAGAACGTATAAGTTATTATTATGACAATAATATGAATTTGAGCACCAATGCTGAGATTTTAGGTTTATATTATTGGTCTAAGTTGTTGATATTTAATTTTAGAAAAAAGTCAATTAGTATTTACTTATACACAAGTGTAAACCGTGAGAATTATGACTTAAATATAAATTAAAGTTAATGAATGTGATTATCTCTACGCTTAAAAAATAACTAACATGTTGATTTTTCTTAACTAATTTTAAGATGGTAATTTTTTCTATAATCAGTTAAAAAATGCTTGCTTTATTTTCTCATTCCATAATTAAAGTTATTCACAAAGTTATCCACAGGCTTATTCAAGCAGACATACCTGTAGCGCGATATGTCATAATCTCGGTATGACTCGTTGTTTTAAAATTTTTTATATTTGATATGAACTGTCAGAAAACTTTTGTTAGGGTCGCGGTACCTGTTCCTTTGTATCGACTATTTGATTATGCAATTGACCATATTCCTGCGATAGGATCGCGAGTACAAGTCCCTTTTGGGAAACGAAATCTAGTTGGTATTGTCATAGCGTCTATTGATAAGGAAGATTTGGCAGTTGATCCTAGTAAGCTCAAACGAGTAATCAATATATTGGATGATCCTTGCTTATCAAAGGAATTGAATGATTTAGCTAAATGGATTGCTAGTTATTATCTTGTGCCGATTGGAATGGTGTATGAATTGATTTTACCAGTGAGGTTAAGAAAGGCCGAGGTATTAGAACCTAGTGGAGAGAAATTTTGGCAATTAAATGACTCTGCGCAGGCTGTTTCAGCAGATGACTTTGGCCGTGCTCATGCACAAAAGGCCTTATTTACTTATTTGCAAAATCATTCAATGGCGAATGTCGAACAGTTGAATAGAGATTTCAAACAGTGGCGACCGGCGATGAAAGCCTTGATTGAAAAAAACTACGTGGAATCGATAGAGAAAATAAACCTTACTGAATACGCACCACAATTTTCTGAAGATCGTTTAACGCTCAATGAAGATCAACAAAAAATAGTCGGGTCAATAAAAGAAAAGCAATTTTCAACGCACCTTGTTCATGGTGTTACTGGCAGTGGCAAAACAGAAGTGTATCTCAGTATTGTCGAAAAGTTACTTATTGAGCCAGGTCAGCAAGCACTTTTATTAGTCCCCGAAATTTCGCTGACACCGCAATTAGTAGAGCGTGTGCGTCAGCGACTGAATAAATCCGTAGCGGTTATTCATTCAGCGGTGAGCGATGCTGAACGGCATAAAGCATGGTGGTCTGCACTAACGGGCAAGGTAGATATTATTCTTGGCACACGAGCTGCTGTTTTTACGGCATTTAAAAACTTGCAGATTATTATTGTTGATGAAGAGCATGATGCGTCGTTTAAACAACAAGATGGTGTTCGATACCATGCGCGTGATGTTGCTATTATGCGAGCAAAACAGCATAAAATTCCTATTGTGATGGGTTCGGCGACACCTTCATTTGAAGCCTTGCATAATGCCGCTCAAAACAAGTTTCAATTAACAACAATGCGAGATCGGGCCACAGGTTCAAATTTACCCGATATGCATTTGGTTGATACTAGCGACCCTACAGAAAGGTGTGTCGATGGCTTGTCGCCAAGTTTAATCCGTCAGATCAAACTGCGCTTGTCTAAACAACAACAAAGCATTTTATTTATTAACCGCAGAGGTTATTCACCGACGCTTTATTGCACAGAGTGTGCCTGGATTGCGAGCTGTCCTAGATGCGATGCTCGAGTAACGGCACACATTAATTCAGCGAGTGGTTCAATTCAATCGGTACGTTGTCATCATTGCGGGTATCAAAGTGGTGGTCAAAGAAACAACAGTCATCAAAACGCAAATTTTCATGTATGCGGTGATTGTCAGCAACCGGCAGTGATGCCACTAGGTGTTGGGACGCAGCGTAGTGAAGAGGCGTTGAAAAGAATATTTCCCAATGCAATTGTCACGCGTTTAGATCGCGATGTGATAACAACAAAAAAAGCGCTTGAAAATGAATTACATCGCATTCGCAATAATGAGGTAGATATCATTCTAGGCACTCAGATGTTAGCCAAAGGACATGATTTTCCCAATGTGACATTAGTTGGCGTGTTAGATGCCGACCAAGGTTTATTTGCTGTAGATTTTCGCGGGCCTGAGAAACTCTACCAACAACTTTTACAAATAGGTGGTAGGGCTGGAAGGCATCAGCGCGGAGAAGTGTATATACAGACGCAGTTCCCAGAGCATCCGTTTTTCGAACAGTTGCTCGCCCAAGATTATGCTGCATTCGCAGAAAAGGAAATTCAAAATCGCCGCATACTCAACTATCCCCCGATTGGTTATATGTCCTTATTAAGAGCGGAATCGACATTTGCTCAACAAGGTCTAGACTTCCTGCGTTGGTGTCGGCAGCAAATAGTTTTACCTGCAGGGGTGTTCGTTTCAGAAGCAGTACCGGCGCCAATGGAGAAACGTGCTGGCAGATATCGAGCACAATTACTGATGCAATCAGCTTCGCGACAATCCTTGCATCAATATCAACATCAACTGATTAGCTGCATTGCTAACAGCAAACAACAAAACAATGTGCGTTGGTCTCTTGATGTTGATCCAATTGATTTATATTAAATGCTCATCTGCCTACTTTTCTTGACGCAATAACGTTAAAATTCATCTTCATTGAATTCTAATTTGAAAACATCGCCGTGAAGCAAGACTTACAACACATATTTGAACAAGCCATCGAGCAACTTAAAACCGAAGGCACTATTGCTGCTGATCAATCTGTTAAGTTGATTTTCGATCGTACAAAGCAAAAAGAGCATGGGGACTTTGCTACTAATGTTGCGTTGATGTTGGCTAAAGCGGCAAAAATGAATCCGCGTGAATTAGCGCAAAAAATTGTCGATGCATTGCCAGAATCTGCATTGATTCAAAAGGTAGATATAGCAGGTCCTGGCTTTATCAATATGTTTGTCGCTGATGATGCAAAATTTGCAGTTATCGATAGCGTTAAACAAGCAAGTGAAAACTACGGTATCGCTGGGAAAAATAGCAAAAATCACCGAATCCTATTGGAATTTGTTTCTGCTAATCCTACGGGGCCTTTACATGTAGGTCATGGTCGGGGAGCGGCATATGGCGATGCACTTGGCCGTTTGTTAAAAGCGGCGGGATACGATGTTCAGAAAGAATATTATGTTAATGATGCCGGTCGTCAAATGGATATTTTGGCGACGTCAGTATGGCTTCGTTATTTACAAGCAGCAGATGTTGGAATTAACTTTCCTGAAAATTGCTATCAAGGTGATTATGTTGCTGATATGGGTGCTGTTCAGTTCAAAAAGTTTGGTGATAAGCATGTTGTGACGATAACTGATATTGATGCGGTCACTGTTGATAAAGAACCTGATGCTGCTTTAGATGCAATCATTGCTTTGGCTAAATCAACGCTAGGAGAAACTATTTATGAAGATTTCTTTCAACTAGCATTGCAAGAAATTTTGGATGATATTCGCACAGACCTTGCCGGCTTCAGCGTAGATTATGATGAATGGTTTTCCGAACGTTCTCTTTTTCAAAGTATTGGATCTGCAGAGTCAAACATCAATCAAGTTGTTGAAGCAATCGACAAGCTTAAAGCCACGGATTACCTTTACCAAGAAAAGGGCGCATGGTGGTTTAAATCAACTGAGTTTGGTGATGAAAAAGATCGTGTCGTTTTACGTGATAATGGTGCGCCGACATACTTTGCGTCTGATATAGCTTATCACTTGAATAAATTTAATCGTGGTTTTGATACCTGCATAGATATTTGGGGTGCAGACCATCATGGTTATGTGCCAAGAGTCAAAGCTGCTTTGCAGGCTTTGAACGAAGATCCTGAGCGCTTGAAGGTATTGCTAGTGCAATTCGCTATCTTGTATCGTAACGGTGAGAAAGTGCCAATGTCTACGCGAAGTGGAGAATTCGTTAAGTTAGCTGAATTACGAGAAGAAGTCGGCAACGATGCTGCGCGATTTTACTATGTGCAACGTAAGCCAGAACAGCATATGGATTTTGATCTAGATTTGGCGAAATCGCAAAGTAATGACAACCCAGTTTACTATGTGCAATATGCGCATGCGCGGATTTGTCGTGTGTTTTCAACCGCTCAAGAGCGAGGTATTACTGTTGACGAAACTATTGACTATTCTCAGCTTACATCTGAAACAGAAGAGACATTACTAACTGCTTTGGCAAAGTTTCCGGAAGTTGTTCAAGCCGCAGCAAAGGCCTTTGAACCCCATCAAATCACCTATTATTTGCGTGATTTAGCCAATGCGTTACATAGCTATTACAACGCGTGTAAGTTTCTTGATAGTGAAGCTGAACTTCGCAATCAACGCATGGCATTATTAAGGGCAACACAACAAGTGTTGAACAATGGTTTGACTTTGATTGGCGTTAGCGCGCCACAAAAAATGTAAGCATTGGCTCCTTAAGAGTAACGATACTGACGATGGTTCAAGCACGACAAACCGCACGAAAAGCGCCAAAAAAAGCCAAGAAAAAAACTCGGAGTAGTTTGCCATGGGGTTTATTATTGATTGTTTTGGTCTCAGGAACTGTGATTGGCGCGATTGCTGCGGGTTACTTTTTTAATTATGGTGACTTTGGGCATGGCTTGAAAAACTATCAATGGTCTAAGTCAAACAGTGATGATTTGGCCAATAAAAATAAACAAGCCGCGCCCGTTAGAACAGAGAAAAATTTTGAGTTTTATGATCTGTTAGAAGGGACGCGTGACCGAGTCTTGCCTGAAGATTTTTCGGTTGAGCAAACTGCACGTCAGCGTCAACAGTATTTCTATGTCATGCAAATTGCGACTTTATCGAGTCGAGCGGCAGCAGATGCTTTACGAGCAAAACTAGCCTTGAAGGGTCATGAAACTAAAGTTGAAAATAAAAACGGCAAGTTTCGTCTAAAAATGGGCCCATTTACCGATAGACGTAAACTTAAAAATGCCCGTAATAAAATTAAGAATGCAGGCTTCGGCTTAAACCCTATTGGCATTCAATATAAAAAGAAAAATGCTCAATAAGTGAGCTTTTTTCTAAATCATAGATTTTTATTGTTTGTTTTTTCAGTGTCACAGTAATAAATTTTGTAGATTTTTGATCGAATTAAGAGCGATCTTGAATAATTCGTAGCATTCTCCGCAATGGTTCTGCAGCTCCCCAAAGGAGTTGGTCACCACAAGTGAAAGCACTGATATATTGCTCGCCCATATTAAGTTTTCGAACTCTGCCGACTGGCACTGTTAATGTGCCAGTTACTGCTGCAGGAGTTAAATCTTGCATAGATGCTTCTTTGTGATTCGGTACAAATTTTACCCAATCATTTGCTTCGCTGAGAAGTTTTTCAATCTCTTCAAGAGAGAGGTCTTCAGTTAACTTGATTGTCAATGCTTGACTGTGACAACGCATAGAACCAACACGAACACACAAACCATCGACTGGCACTTCTGGTATTAAGCTACTTTGGTCCGACTCATAAGAAACACCACCTAAAATTTTATTAGTTTCGGCATTGGCTTTCCATTCTTCACGACTTTGGCCATTGTCCAGCTCTGAATCAATCCAAGGAATTAAACTGCCTGCTAAAGGTACTCCAAATTGATTAGCATCAAGGTTGGAAAATTCGTCACTGACTTTTTTGTCGATGTCTAAAATAGCAGATGCGGGATCCGATAATTCGTCGGCAACACACTGGTTTAAGTCGCCCATTTGAGTTAGGAGTTCACGCATGTGGCGAGCGCCGCCACCTGAAGCCGCTTGGTATGTCATGGCTGAAATCCACTCGACTTTGCCAGCATTTAATAAGCCACCAATTGCCATCAACATCAAACTGACAGTACAGTTGCCACCAATAAAACTTTTGATGCCGTTGTCTAAGCCTTTTGTGATGACATTACTATTGACGGGGTCTAGTACGATTAATGCATCATCATTCATACGCAAGCTTGATGCCGCATCAATCCAATAACCGTCCCAGTCGTTATCTCGCAATGGTTGAAATACGGCTTTGGTGTAATCACCACCTTGGCAAGAAATAATGACGTCCATATTGGCCAGTTCGCCAATATCATTGGCATCCTTTAAGGCAGGAATATCTTTGCCAATATCTGGGCCGGTTCCACCTACATTGGATGTGGTGAAAAAGATCGGCTCAATATTTGCAAAGTCATTTTCTTCAATCATTCGACCCATTAAGACCGAACCTACCATTCCTCGCCAACCGACAAAACCTACACGCATTTTTCTACCTATTTTAAATTCAGCAAACTGTATTAATTTTTTAAAAGTAAAACTCTTATGAGTTAAACGCGGATTATAACTATTCCATTGAGAAATGGTGTGTTTAGATGCATTTTAAGCATAAATTTAACTCTGATTTCACTATGAAAGGTACAATGAAGCGGCAAATAGCGCTTTTTCAATTAGAAATATTTCTTTATAGTATTTGTCCATTAGATTTTAAAAGCCTTATTCACCTTAAAATAAAAAAATGAAGCCAGGAAAAACCGGTATCAAACGTATCTTTGCAGCAGCAGGCTATTCGCTTCAAGGTGTTTTATATGCATGGAAAAATGAAGCCGCTTTTCGTCAAGAATGTTGTTTAGCTATTGTATTGATTCCTTTGGCTTTCTTTGTTGGCGGAAATGTTACACAAATCATTTTGTTGATTTTGCCAGTCTTCCTAGTGTTAATCATTGAGTTGATCAATTCTGCAATTGAAGCGGTGGTTGATCGTTTTGGTGATGAGGTGCATATCTTGTCTGGAGCAGCGAAAGATATTGGTTCTGCTGCGGTTTTTATTTGTTTAATATTATTAGTTATTATTTGGGCTATGGTTATGTTTGAGCGTTATTAAGCAATAATTTCCCTTACATTCTGTTTAGCATCTCTTTTAGTCAGAAATGGCTCTGTTATTCTCATTATCCTATGGTTTATGATCCCCAGAAATTAGTTGTCGCGATATCTTCGCGTGCATTGTTTGACCTTGAAGACAGCCATCGCGTTTATACAGAAAATGGCGTTGAGGCTTATTGTAAGTATCAAATAAAACACGAAAACGAAATGCTCAAACCTGGCGTAGCGTTCCCTTTGGTGCAAAAATTATTGAATTTGAATACGCTAGGTGAGAAACGCGAACGTGTTGAAGTTATTTTGTTATCACGTAATAGTGCTGACACAGGCCTAAGAGTTTTTAACTCTATACAAAAACATCAATTACCAATCACTCGTGCAGCCTTCACTAGTGGAGAGAGTCCATTTGAGTATGTTGAACCTTTTGGAGCAGATTTATTCTTATCTAGTGACCCTAACGACGTAGCGGTAACTTTAGAAAATGGCTTTGCTGCAGCAACGATTTTGCCTTCAAATACTGCAGAACAAGCAAAAAAATCGTCTAAACATTTACAGCTAAAAATTGCCTTCGACGGTGATGCAGTATTGTTTTCAGATGAAGCGGAACGTGTTTTCAAACAAGAGGGTTTGGATGCGTTCACTGAATCAGAATCGCGTGCAGCAAATGACCCTCTTCGCGGCGGACCATTCAAAAATTTGCTGGCTGCATTACAAATGCTGCAAAATGAATTTGACTCCAAAGAATCACCTATTCGTACAGCTTTGGTCACGGCGCGAGCAGCACCTGCCCATGAACGAGTGATTCGTACCCTCAGAGAATGGAATATTCGAATAGACGAAGCTTTATTTTTAGGTGGTATGAACAAAGGTGAATTTTTACGTAAATTTGGTGCTGATATTTTCTTCGATGATCAGCAAGGACATTGTGAATCAGCTAGACAACATGTGCCAACAGGACATGTCCCGCATGGCATAGCAAACGAAGGATAAATGGGTAACAAAATAATGCTTAAACAAAAGTTTAATATTCGATTATTGCTATTGGCGTTATCGCTTAGTTTTTATCAGACTGCCAATGCTGGATTACCCTTTTCTGTAGGAGGGCAAGAGTTGCCTTCATTAGCTCCGATGCTGGAAAATACCACACCAGCAGTTGTGAATATTTCCACAGTAACTAATGTTCGGGTTCGTCAATACAACCCTTTATTTGATGATCCGTTTTTTCGTCAATTTTTTGATGCTCCGCAACCTAGTCAACGTGAACGTTTTCGCAAACGCCAAGGTCTAGGCTCTGGGGTTATATTTGATGCAAAAAATGGTCTTATTGTTACTAATACGCATGTCATTGATGGTGTTGATGAAATCAATATCAACTTGAAAGATGGTAGAGAATTTAAAGCCACACTTGTAGGTCAGGATAAAGAAACAGATATCGCTATTATTCGTGTGGTAGCAGAAAATCTCACGGAAATTAAACTAGGAAATTCTGATGATTTGCGTGTAGGAGATTTTGTAGTTGCTATCGGTAACCCTTTTGGTTTAAGACAAACAGTGACTTCAGGTATTGTCAGTGGTCTTGGCCGCAGCGGTTTAGGCATTGAAGGTTATGAAGATTTTGTGCAAACCGACGCTTCGATAAACCCTGGCAACTCTGGTGGTGCCTTAGTGAACTTGCGTGGTGAACTGATAGGTATCAACACTGCAATCATAGCTCCATCGGGTGGTAGCGTCGGCATCAACTTTGCTATTCCTATCAATATGGTTATGCAATTGAAACCGCAATTGGTCAAATATGGTGAGGTTAAGCGTGGACACTTAGGCATAGAAGTTCAAGATCTAAATCCAGCATTGGCAGAAGCATTAAGTATCGATGTAGTCAAAGGTGCGTTGATTTCTAGTGTTCAAGAAGGATCTGTAGCAGCCAAAGCGGGTTTGCGTAGCGGTGATGTTGTCGTCAGAGCAAATCAAAAAAATATAGAAAATGCCAGTGATTTGCGCAACATCTATGGACTCACTCGTGTTGGCGAATCGATCACTATGGAAGTCGTCAGAGGCACCGAAATTTTAACGATAGTGACTAGACTCACCGATGAACTTGCAGCAAAAGTAGGTGATGATTTGCATCCGCGTTTGCAAGGAGCAACATTTAGCGACATATCCACTGGTGAAGGTGTACTGGTCTCGAATTTGGAAATCGGTAGCTTGGCGCATTCCACTGGTTTACAGCAAGGTGATATTATTCAGGCTGCCAATCGTAAACGAGTGAATAATTTAGAGACGTTCCGTTCAGCAGTGGAGCTGGGGAATAGTTTAATGCTGAATATCCGTCGTGGTTCGAATAATTTACTGATTCTTTTGCAGTAGTTTTATGTTTTTTCTGCAAGTAGCACGCAGTGGTTTTCTAGCATATTAATTATTAATACTGAGTCTAAGTTGTTGACTCAGAGCAGATACGATAGAGTTCGTTTATTGCTGAATGTATTGTTCTTAAACAACTAAACCATATCTATAAACATAAAACGCTATGAAAGATATCCTAATTGCGCCATCTATCCTTTCTGCTAATTTCGCCAAGCTTGGTGAAGAGGTAGATAACGTTCTAGCTGCAGGTGCTGACATTGTTCATTTTGATGTCATGGACAACCATTTTGTGCCAAATCTCACCATTGGGCCGATGATCTGTAAAGCTTTGCGTGATCATGGCGTTACCGCACCTATTGATGTGCATTTGATGGTAGAGCCTGTTGATCAAATCATTCCACAATTTGCTGATGCAGGGGCAGATTTCATCACCTTCCATCCGGAAGCTTCACGACATGTTGATCGCAGTTTACAATTGATTAAAGATAAAGGTTGCAAGGCCGGCTTAGTATTGAACCCTGCAACGCCATTGACTGAACTAGAGTGGGTTATGGATAAGCTTGATATGATTTTGCTCATGTCAGTGAATCCAGGTTTCGGTGGTCAGTCATTCATCCCATATGTCAAAGAGAAAATTGTCGCTGCGCGTGAACTGATTGATAACAGTGGTTTGAATATTCGTCTAGAAGTGGATGGTGGTGTCAAGGCTGATAATATTGGTGAGCTCGCAGCTTTAGGTGCTGATACCTTTGTAGCTGGTTCAGCGATTTTTAACACAGATGACTACAAAACTGTGATCGACAGCATGCGTCAAAATATCAAGGAAAAAAGAAAGTCTAAGTAGATAACTTCTTATGTAGATAGCATAGAGTTTCACAAAAAAAGCCATACGATTAACTTTCGTGTGGCTTTTTTGTGAATAAATAGTGAGTGAATAAAGTATCTTAAGGGCAGGTCGCTTGAGTAATTTGTGTATTTCCACTTTGAGTGACGCTACTGGTACCTGAAATGTTCACATGAGTGCCACCAGCTACTACACAAATTGTGTTGTTATTGATGTCAATTGATCCTGCTCCAGTGTTGTTGTTTTGAACACCAAAGGCGCTAGTTTGATTGGTGTTTAAAGTGTTATTAGAAATAGTAACTTGGCTTTCAGTGTTGCGATTATTGACTGCATGAGACCCTCCAGTTCCCAATGTCGTTATAGTGTTTCCTGTAATCGTGACATTCTCTCTTGTTCTACTATTATCAATCCCTTCTGAATTAATACCATCAGTCATAATGGTGTTATTTGTAATAGCAATAGCACCCGTGTTTCTTTGATTGAAAATGCCTGTTGAACCATCGCCACTAGTCGTGATTGTATTGTTACTAATATTAATTAGTCCTGTGGATTCACGATTTTGTATTCCTTCCGCAAGCAGACCATTGGTAGTGATAGTGTTATTGTTGACGGTGACTAAACCATTAGTTCGAAGGTTGAACACGGCTCGACCATTTCGACCAGTAGAAGTGAATGTATTATTACTAAACGTAATAGAGCCATTAGTGTCTCTATTACGGACGCCATCTGAACTGAGCCCAGCGGTTGATAATATTGAGTTTGTGATGCTGACATTGCCAGTAGTGGCATCGTTAAAAACAGCATTAGAAGTTACTGCTTGCCCTGTTGGTGCTACTCCAGTCGTAATTAGTGTGGAGTTTGTAATGTTGATATTACCAGTAGTATTGTTGTTACGAATGGCATTAGAGTTACGTGCACTAGTGGATATTTGGCTATTAATAATGTCTACTGTGCCAGTATTATTGTTGTTTTGGATGCCATTTCGATTGCTTGAATTACGCGCCTGAATATTAAGCCGATTAATGGTGTTCCCACCCAATGCAGTATTTATCACGCCAGTGTTTGTAGCTTGTGCCGAGTTAGTGATTATTGGTCGGTTTTGAGTAGTGAAACCTGCTGAACCGCCAACGCCAGCAATAGTTGATGTAATAGTTTGTCCTGATTTTAAAGTAACACCAGTTGTTTCATTGTACGTGCCGCCACCGCCACCTAAGTCGCATACGCCACCACCAAATTCACAGACAAAAACAGTTGTATTTGTAGGCGCAGCGGCTACTGCGTCGGCAACTGTTCTATAAGGGTTTTCAACAGTACCAGTTTGAGTGCCAGTATTATCATCATCGACAAAGAAAAGGTTTTCTGCCAATGTTTCTGTTCCTGTTGATGAGTTAGTAACGGTTTCTGTTGCAGTTTTTGTGTTGCTGCTTTCTGCTACTGTTTGCGAGCGTAGGCTTTCGTTCTCTTGTGGATCACTGATTTGTGTGTGAATACGAACATCACGGATGACCATTTCGTGGTGGAGACGATCTTCTAAACTGCGGTTGGGATTGCCAAATAGATTTTTAAGCACATTTTTCCACGTATTTTTACCGGTCAGAGGTACTTCTAACCGGGCACCAACGAAATAGTCATTGCCTGGTTCGCTTTGATCGAAGCTGTTTTCATATAATTCAAAATCAAAGGATAAATATTGTCCTGAACGAATTTCTAAGCGGGCCTTTGCGCCACTGATGTCATCGCCCTCAAAAGGATTTTCGTAAGAATAGTAACCACCAAAAAGACGTATTTCTGGGCCTTTTTTGAATGGTAGTTTAAAACCAACTTCGGCATCCCATCCATCAAGTGCGCCTTCAAATTGTTCGAAAGTGCGATTGGTAGTAGTTCTTCTTGTAGTAGTGGTTCTGTTTGTAATTGTTGTAGTGGAAATATCCGTTTGTACGTTTTGACTGACACTATTGCCTGCAGCAGTGGGTGTCTCAATACCGAATCGATTAACGCTAGTGGTGGAGCTTCGGTTTGTGCTGACGCTGCGATTGATTTGTGTTTCAGTAGTAGCAAAACTATTGGCGAGCTCTACTTCATCTTGAGCTTCATAGGCGTTGATGCGAGCGTCGAATTTATTGCCTAACCATTCTAGGCCTGTGCCAAATTGCTTATAACGAAAACCCAAATTACTTTCACGTGAATCGAAATAGAGATTAGCGCCTAAAATGCCACGATTATCAAATAAATGACGAAAACCAATACCAAGATTAAACTGGTTATTTCCTTCGTCAGCTAACAAAAAACGCGGGTTAAAAAATAAGTGGTTGTTATCTTGCCTCCAAAGAGGGACGATAAAATCGACAAAACCTTCGACTTGGGAATTACCTGCACGGAACCCTAAATTTGCTGTCGTGTTGTAGCCATTATCTGTATCGTTATGAGTCAGTCCAATACTTGAAGATAATGCTATGCTGAGAGCAGTTAGTACTGCTTTTAATCCCATGATGGTTATTCCTAAAGCAATTATTACTACGATAACAAAAATTAAATGCACAAAACCAACATTAACTGTTAGCAAGTGTTGAATATCATTATACATCGATATAATGCACTCAAATATCATTGTTATTAATATCTTATTGGAGCTTCATGTTTAAGCACATTAAAACTGTACTGTTTGATTTAGATGGCACGTTGGTGAATAGTGCACCTGATTTAGCAGCCGCAGTGAATGCCACAATGTTAGAATTGGGGCGAACTGAATATCCGCTAGATCAAGTGATTCAGTGGGTTGGTAATGGCTCAAAAACTTTGCTGAAAAGAGCCTTAACCGGAGAGTTTGATGGTGAGCCGGAGGTGTTTGAATTAGACAATGCTTTGCCGCTATTTTTCAAACATTATGAGGCTAATTTGAGTTCTGCTAGCCAGATATATGAGGGTGTTTTACCTGCCTTAACTGCGCTGCAAAAAGCAGGTATTCAAATGGCCTGTGTGACCAATAAACCAATTGCGTTTACTCATCCGGTGTTGCAAGCTTTCCAGCTTGATCAATTTATGCCAGTTGCCGTTGGCGGTGATTCGTTGCCGCAATTAAAACCTTCTCCTGAACCATTGCTATTTGCCTGTGAGCAGTTAGGGGTTGAATTAAAAACTATCAGCGATACGGTATTGATGGTGGGTGATTCAAGTAGCGATATTAAGGCTGCTAAAGCTGCAAATGTACAAAGTGTAGCCGTTAATTATGGTTATTCCCAAGGTGTTGATTTAATTGGTTTAGGCGCAAGCAAGATGATTTCTAATATGCAGGAGTTGCCAAGTTTGATGGGATTAACTACTTAATTTTATAGCGATAAGTTAATTCTATATTGCGCCTTTAGGCAAAAAATACCAACAATAAGGTAAGTCATTTTTGATGCCGATACGATCTAGTTTTGCACCTATCTTTTCCGCGGCTTTGCGTGAACGGGTATTGTCTTCAGCAATATGTAACCAAACAGTGTCAAAATGTTCCCATGCGTGGCCAAACATAAGTTCTTTGAGCTCTCTATTGGTGCCACCACCCCAATGCTCTCTAATTAAAAATGTAAAACCAATTGAGGTTTCTCCTTGTTCTAAGTCGGTTTCGTAATAACGCGAAGATCCAATGATTTGGTCATTATGCTTATCAGTTATGGCAAGAGCTTGGCCTTCAATTGCGTCATTGAACCATTGAGCAAATACAGGTAATTCATAGCGGTTGCTATAAGGTGTTTGTTCCCAAATTTTAGTATCAGAACTAACAGCAAAGATTTCATCAAAATCATCTTCACGTAGTTCTCTGATGATTAGGTTTTGGCCTTCTAATGTCTTTATTGGATTAAATTGAGTCATTTTTTGTAATAACCGCTAATAAAAAAGGGCATGCAAAAGCATGCCCTTCGCAGTCAATTTGACTGTAGCGTGTTAGCTGATCTGTTGCAATAACTGATCAAGTGATGCTTTTGCATCACCATAAAACATACGAGTATTTTCTTTGAAAAACAAAGGGTTTTCGATGCCTGAATAGCCAGTACCTTGCCCACGCTTAGATACAAATACTTGTTTTGCTTTCCACACTTCAAGAACAGGCATACCTGCAATTGGGCTATTTGGATCTTCTTGTGCAGCAGGGTTAACAATGTCGTTTGAACCAATCACGATGACAACGTCTACTTCAGGAAAGTCATCATTAACTTCATCCATTTCAAAGACGATGTCATAAGGTACTTTCGCCTCTGCTAAAAGGACGTTCATGTGGCCAGGTAAACGGCCAGCAACTGGATGAATCGCAAAGCGAACTTTTTTGCCTTTGGCTTTTAAGCGCCTAGTGAGTTCTGAAACAGATTGTTGAGCTTGCGCTACGGCCATGCCATAACCAGGGACGATAATGATGTCTTCAGCATCATTAAGTGCAGTGACAACACCATCCGCATCAATAGCAATTTGCTCACCTTCGATTTCCATTGCGGGACCGGAGGCAGTGCCAAAACCGCCCAGAATCACCGATAAGAACTGGCGGTTCATGGCTTTACACATAATGTATGACAGAATCGCACCGGAGGAACCAACTAACGCGCCTGTTACGATCAGTAGATCATTGCCTAGCAAGAAGCCTGTTGCAGCTGCGGCCCAACCAGAATAACTGTTAAGCATTGAGACGACAACAGGCATATCAGCGCCGCCAATTGCAAGCACTAAATGCGCGCCGATGACAAAGGCGATTAATGTCATCAAGTACAATGTCCAGGAGCCTGCATGATTCATGTACATCATCAATAAGATAAATGTCACGGCAACCATCGCAAGGTTTAGCATATGGCGACCAGGTAAGATCAGGGCTTTGCCATCGAGTTTACCAGCTAGTTTTCCATACGCAACAATTGAACCGGTAAAAGTAATGGCACCAATGAATACGCCTAAGAATACTTCGACCTCATGGATAACGGCTTCTGCAGGTGCTAGGTCAACTACGGTTAAATCCGAGTTTATGCCAATGAAAACTGCGGCTAAACCGACAAAGCAATGCAATGCGGCAACCAATTGTGGCATACCGGTCATTTCAACTCTTTTGGCAACCGTAGTGCCAATCACCGCGCCGATGATCAAAATGATGATCAATAGCGGACCAATTTTAACCTGCGGACCTAAAATAGTAGCGAAAATGGCAATTGCCATACCAACGATACCGAACCAAACTGCGCGTTTTGCGCTTTCTTGGTTGGATAAACCACCTAAGGATAAAATGAATAATACTGCTGCAGCGATATAGGCTGCTGTTTGAAGTCCTAATGACATGATTTTCTCCTCAGCCTATGATTTCTGGAACATTTGCAACATGCGTCGTGTGACCATAAAGCCACCGACTATGTTAATCGTTGCAATCAAAACAGAGACAGATGCCAACAAAGTGACTATGAATCCGCCGGAATCGATTTGTAATAATGCGCCCAAAATAATGATGCCTGAAATCGCATTAGTAACAGCCATCAAAGGCGTATGCAATGCATGACTAACGTTCCATATGACTTGGAAGCCGATAAAGCATGACAGCACAAATACAATAAAGTGCTGCATAAATGATGCTGGTGCATAATGACCAACTAAGAGCATGAGTAAGCCACCGATGGCGAGCAAACCTATTTGTTTTTGACCTGCTTTTTTCAAAGAAACTGCTTCTTCAGTAGCAATTTCTTCAGCTGTTTTTTCAGGCGCCTTTGGTTTTTGTGCCGCAATTGCTTGAATTTTTGGTGGTGGCGGTGGAAAAGTGATTTCACCCGCGTGAGTAATGGTCGCTCCACGAATGACATCGTCTTCCATATTATGATCAATGACGCCGTCTTTTTCTGGAGTGAGGTCTGTTAACAGATGACGAATATTGGTTGAATACAATTCTGAAGACTGAGCGGACATACGACTTGGAAAATCTGTATAGCCAACGATAGTTACACCATTCTTTGAAACAATTTTTTCATCCATGACGGTCAAGTCACAGTTACCGCCACGTTCAGCGGCTAAATCGACAACAACAGAACCTGGTCTCATGGCTTCGACCATGTCCTTCAGCCAAAGTTTTGGTGCATCACGACCAGGAATCAAGGCAGTGGTAATGACGATATCAATTTCAGGAGCTTGAGCGCGGAAGCATTCTAGTTGTTTTTCACGAAACTCGGGGCTTGAAGGGGCAGCATAGCCACCAGTTTCAGCACCATCAGAGGCATCATCGAAATCTAGGAATAAAAACTCTGCACCCATGGATTCAATTTGCTCAGAGACTTCTGGGCGCACATCAAATGCGCGAACAATTGCGCCTAAAGACTGTGCGGTACCAATAGCGGCAAGACCTGCGACACCGGCACCGATAACTAGCACTTTTGCTGGTGGTACTTTGCCAGCAGCTGTAATTTGCCCAGTGAAAAATCGACCAAAATTATTGCCCGCTTCAATAACAGAGCGATAGCCAGCAATGTTAGCCATGGACGATAATGCGTCCATTTTTTGTGCGCGACTAATACGAGGAACCATATCCATTGCAACAACGCTTGCCCCTTTGTTTTTGCCTAGGTCAAGTAATTCTTGGTTTTGTGCTGGATATGCGAATGAAATAAGCGTCTTGTCTTTATTGAGCTTTTTCGCTTCCGCTGTGGAAGGTGGGCGAACTTTGGCAATAACATCTGCTTGTTTCCAAAGCTCTGTTGCGGTTTTGACAACCGTTACGCCTGCCGCTTCATAATCCGCATCAGAAAACTGGGCATTTTTACCCGCACCAGCTTGGATTAGGCATGTATGACCTAACTTCTGAATTTGTTCAGCTGAACTAGGTGTCATAGCAACACGCATTTCACCTGCGGTTGTCTCAGTAGGAACACCGATTATCATAATTTTTCCTCAAGTCTTACTAATAAAAATATCATTCAATAGATGCATTGAATTTTTCATGCATAATTTGCATGATAAAGGCAAATAATCCCATGAAAATAAGTATTTTTGTCCAAAAATGGTAGTTTTTGGACAAATTATTCTCATTTTTTGATTTTTATTTGCTTTATCCATGCTACTTTAGCATAAAAGAAAATCTGTTTTGCACCTACTTTTTGTTTGTGATTTTAGGGTTGTTTTGCAACTTGTGCAGCGCCTTCAATTGGGTCAAGCCAGTTCTGTCTTGATTCACACCAAATTTCTACGTTTGGTTTCAAAGATTCATTATTTTCTACTGTACCAAGACGGATCATATAGGGACGCGGTGTGCCTTCAGGCATGTCACCAACAGCAGTGGCGTAAATATGTGTACCGCATTCTGGGCAAAAACCTTGAGCTCTAGGAGTGCCACTATTTGCTGTTTGTTTGACGTAGTCTTTGATGTTGCCAGTCAAAGTGAACGTTTCATCAGATGAAATAACAACGCCGCGGTATGGAGCGCCGCTCATTTTTTGACAGTCAGTGCAATGACATAAAATGACTTTTTCAGGGATAATTTCCGCTGAGTAATTGATATTGCCGCAATGGCAGTTGCCGGTAATTTTCATAAGCTCTTCATTCTTGTTTTTTAGATTAAAATTTTTTATCTCAACAGCTTATTTATACATAAAGCGCTTGAGTAAATTGATTATGTTAGTAGAATCTATAACAGATAACACATTTGTGCTAATTAAATTCAATTTCTTATTAAAACACATGAAACTCTTGAAATACAAAACTTGGCGTTGGCAAGGCTAAATCTTTTTGGTTTTGTTTAATTGGTCATTGCCAGTAATTTAAGCGCAGCTACTAATTTGAGTACTATTTCGTTTTTCTAGGTTTTATTATGTTTTCATCTCAAGTCCTTTCTCAGTCTGATTTCCTGACGTTTGCCCAACAGGGCTATACCCATGTGCCGGTGGTGCGTGAAGTACTGGCCGATTTAGATACGCCCGTTAGCACCTTTTTGAAATTAGCTAACCAATCTTTTAGCTATGTTTTTGAGTCAATTCAAGGCGGCGATAAATGGGGCCGTTATTCAATTATCGGTTTGCCATGTCAACGGGTTTATGAATTTCGTGGCAAACAATTTAAAACAATAGATAACGGCAAGGTGGTTTTTGACGAAACCGTTGAAAATCCATTGGAGACAGTCCGTCAATTGCAAGCAAGATATAAGGTGGCTGATAGAAAAGGCTTGCCTCCTATGCATGGAGGATTGGTCGGTCATTTTGGTTATGAAACTATCAAATATATTGAATCGCGTCTTGCAAAAACAGAGCATCCTGACCCTATTGGAGCGCCAGATATTTTGCTGATGGAATCGATGGATGTGTTGGTATTTGATAATGTTTCAGGACGCATTTACTTAATTACCTTGGCCGACACACTCAATGATTCAGGTTTGGATGATGCTGAAAAACGTTTAACTGAAATTGCTTTATCTTTACGCAGTGAAGTTATTCAGGAAAGTGACTCAGTGAAGAGCGATGTTGCTGAACAAGATTATGATGTGCATTTTCCTCAGTCTGATTTTGAGGCAGCCGTTGAACGTTGCCGAGAATACATTCGTGAAGGCGATATCATGCAAGTTGTGTTATCACAACGATTGTCTACACCTTTTGCCCATTCATCTTTTGATGTTTATCGCGCACTGCGGACTATTAATCCCTCGCCTTATATGTATTTTCTTGATTTGGGTGATTATCAAATCGTGGGTTCTTCACCTGAGATTTTGGTTAGTCTGAGTCATGAAGGTGCACAGAAGAAGGTGACTGTCAGACCAATCGCAGGAACACGTAAGAGAGGCAAGGATCAGGCAGATGATCTTCGTTTGGAGAAAGAGTTGTTAGCAGATCCTAAGGAGTTGGCTGAACATTTGATGTTGATTGATTTAGGTCGTAATGATGTTGGACGAATTGCTAAAATTGGCAGTGTCGAACTGACTGAAAAAATGTTGATCGAACGCTATTCACATGTGATGCATATCGTGTCAAATGTGGATGGTGAATTGCTGCCTGATTTGGATGCTATGGATGTTTTGGCAGCGACTTTTCCAGCGGGAACAGTCAGCGGCGCGCCAAAGATTCGCGCAATGGAAATTATTGCTGAGTTAGAGCCTTACAAACGCGGCGTGTATTCCGGTGCTGTTGGTTATATTGGCTGGCAGGGGAATATGGATACTGCTATAGCTATTCGCACAGCGGTTGTTAAAGAAGGAAGATTGTATGTTCAAGCTGGTGCAGGAATTGTTGCTGATTCAGTGCCTAGTTATGAATGGAAAGAAACAATGAATAAAGCTCGCGCTTTATTAGCTGCTGTTGAAATGGTCACTCAAGGTTTATGTGCTTCAGACAAGCGCTCAGAACAAACAACGAATTCGAAGGAGAGCGTCTCATGTTAGTGATGATAGATAATTATGATTCGTTTACCTATAACTTGGTTCAATATTTGGGTGAGTTGGGTGAAGAAGTTAAAACGTTTCGTAACGACGAGATTAGTCTTGAGGAAATTGAAGCCTTAAACCCTGATCGGCTAATGCTTTCACCAGGGCCATGTACTCCCAATGAAGCAGGTATTTCTTTGGAAGTGATCAAACATTTTGCGGGCAAACTACCGTTGATGGGCGTCTGCTTGGGTCATCAATCTATCGGTCAAGCATTTGGCGGGAAGATTGTGCATGCTAAGCAAATCATGCATGGTAAAACGTCGATGCTTACTCATACTAACGAAGGTGTGTTTAAGGATATACCTAGTCCATATCAAGTGACACGCTATCATTCTTTGGTTATCGAGCGTGATAGTTTGCCTGATTGTCTTGAGGTGACTGCCTGGACCGACGACGGTGAAATTATGGGTGTTCGTCATAAGGAGCTCCTAGTTGAAGGTGTTCAATTTCATCCAGAATCAATTTTGACCGATCATGGTCATGCTTTGCTAGATAATTTTTTAAAACTATCGTAGACCTTAAAATAAAGGCATATATAGATATAGCCAGGTGCTAAAGCGACAGTGCTGTGAAAAGTGGAGATGTGAATAATGCAAATTCAAGAAGCAATTAAAACGGTTGTTGAAAAAATAGACCTAAGCCGTGAGCAGATGCAATCGCTTATGCAACAAATCATGACGGGTGAGTGTACCCCGGCACAAGTGGGTGGTTTGTTAGTTGCTTTAAGGATGAAAGGTGAAACTATTCAAGAGATTACAGCGGCGGCCGAAGTGATGTCATCTTTAGCAGACCCAGTGAGTGTCAATGCGCCACACTTGATTGATATTGTGGGTACCGGAGGTGATGGTATCAGCACATTTAATATTTCAACGGCCAGTTCGTTTGTTGCGGCCGCCGCTGGTGCGAATATTGCTAAACATGGTAATCGCTCAGTCTCATCAAAGTCTGGCAGTGCTGATTTGTTAGAACAAGCAGGGGCTGAATTAAATTTGAATGGCCAACAAGTGGCTAAAGTTATTGAACAAGCAGGTGTAGGGTTTATGTTTGCACCAATGCATCACAGTGCGATGAAACATGCCATTGGGCCGCGTAAAGAAATGGCGGTTCGCACAATTTTTAATGTGTTGGGGCCATTAACCAATCCGGCTGGAGTCAAGCGTCAAGTGGTCGGGGTTTTTGCCAAAGACTTAACAGAGATCTTAGCAAATGTGTTTGCTGAGCTTGGCAGTGAACATACCATGGTTGTGCATTCAGATGATGGCATGGATGAAATTAGTATTTCAGCAGCAACGACAGTTTCTGAGATGAAAGATGGTCAAGTTAAGACCTATAAAATTAAGCCTGAAGATTTTGGCATGGATCCATCTGCGATAGAGGAGTTGGTCGTTACAGACTCAGCTGCGTCTTTAGCGATGATTAATAAAGTGTTTGCAGGTGAGCCATCGGCAGCAAGAGATGCAGTTGCTTTGAATGCGGGTGCTGGTATTTATGTTGCTGGCTTAGCTGGTTCATTGCAAATGGGCGTCGAGCAAGCCCTAGCGGCGATTGATAATGGCCAAGCTGCGGCTAAAATGCAGGCTTATGTGGATGCTACTCAAGCGGTAGCTTTGAGTGAATAGGATTTGATATGCATGCAGTCATGAAAACGCACTCAGATGTGCTTAATAAAATAATGCAGCATAAGTCTGAAGAAGTGACTTATGCTAAAAGTCAGCTTGCTTTGGCTGAAGTCAAAGCAATGTCGCAAGACCAAGAAGAGTGCCGTGGTTTCGTAACTGCGCTAAGAAACAAAGCTATTGCTGGCGAATCAGGCGTGATTGCTGAGGTCAAAAAAGCCTCACCAAGTAAAGGCATTATTCGTGAAGACTTTGACCCAGTACAAATTGCCGAGAGTTATGCAAAACATGGAGCGGCTTGTTTATCAGTGTTGACTGATGAAGAATTTTTTAAAGGCCATATGCAGTTTTTACATCAAGCCAGAAAAGCTTGTGATTTGCCCGTATTGCGAAAAGATTTTATGTTGGATGACTATCAAATCTTTGAAGCTAGAGCCAATGGTGCGGATTGTATTTTACTTATTGTGGCGGCGCTTGAAGATGGTTTGATGCAAGATTTGGCTGGTAGGGCTGTTGAGCTTGGAATGGATGTGCTGGTTGAGGTGCATAATGCTGAAGAGCTGGAGCGCGGATTGAGGCTTGATATGCCAATGATTGGAATTAATAATCGAGATTTACGTGATTTTTCTACATCATTAAATACTACTATTGAATTGCTTAATGACATTCCTGATGACGTATTGGTGGTGACTGAAAGTGGCATTCATACTGCAGATGATGTTGCGCTGATGCGCGCAAATAATGTGAATACATTTTTAGTAGGCGAGGCCTTTATGCGGGTGCCTGAACCAGGTGAAAAACTGAAAGAGCTTTTTAGTTAAGAAGGTTTTATATAGAGCATAGTTAAAAGCCAACTAAACCTAGCTAAATAGGCGCAATTAATTAACGAGAACTTAATGATGAAAGCAACAATTGAACTTCAACAAAAAGTCTGTTTCAAAGGCTCTGCAGGCAGTGGCAATTCAGTGTTGATGGATGGCCCCCCAGATCATGGCGGAGAAAACAATGGTCCGCGACCTATGGAGTTATTGTTATTAGGTATGGGAGGTTGTGCTTCTTTTGATGTGGTACATATTTTGCGAAAACGACGCCTTGAAGTTGATGATTGTATTTGCGAAATTGAAGCAGAGCGTGCTGATGAAGAGCCAAAAGTATTCACTAAGATTCATTTGCACTTCAAAGTGTCAGGTGATGGTGTAACAGAAAAGGCAGTCGGCCGAGCAGTCGAGTTATCGGCTGAAAAATATTGTTCAGCATCTATCATGTTAGGCAAAACAGCTGAAGTTACGCACAGTTTTGAATTAATCTAACTTTCAAAAATACAATTTAGACAAGGGAGTCTTATGAAATTAATTTGCGTTGTGGCTTTTTCTATACTGTTATAGCCTTATGGCAGTGATGATAGTTCTTTTGAAAAATAATTTAGCGCAACTTATTCAGGTGTTCAAAAAGTTAATTATTTTTCCATTATTATTGTCTAGCCGCTTAGAATTATCCCTTTTAGAATGGTAACAGTGCTTTTTAGTGCAAGATGCTGCTGATCAAGCAATTGGAGCGCGCGGCACACTTTCAGGTAGCCTTTTCATCGCAACCTCAAGTTCTAGTGGTTCTGTAGATATGTCATGTATATTTAACTGGACAAATAGTGGCATTGTTCAGGGTAAAAATGTGTTGCTCAATTTCAGATTTAGTCACTTGTACTCTTGCTACGGGTAATACAATATTTAAACTTCTGGTTCCTTTTCGGGACAAACATGAAATTCAAAAGGGTTGGTTAATACTTCTGGGGCTATGCGAATTGTATTGGAAGCTTTGAAGTAAGGATGATTTTGCTTACGACTTTTCTAAATCGTTACTTTTGTGCGGTTGATTTATAGTGACCGGTAGCAAAATAAAAGGTATTTATTAATGTATTAATTAATGTGTAATTGATTGGATGAATAATTAATTAGTGTTAATGTTCCGATTTTTTCTAGGAGCATTAGCTGCTTTATTTTTTAATATCTTAAGGATAAATTTTATGAAAAGTTCATTATTAGTTTTAACAGTGTCAGTATTGCTTGCGTCTTGTGGCGGCGGAGGTTCTTCAAGTGAACCATCTGGTGTTACCTATAATGGTGCGCAGACTGGAATTTTGGTTGCTGGTGGTTTTTCTGAATCGTTAGGCTCGCTTCCTTTTAGAATGGTTGTTGGCGCTGATAATAGCGTTTTCATTACAGATACAGCTTCAGGCGATCAAGAAGTAGTGGCAAGAGGCTCATTATCAGGTGATCGATTTTCAGCAGTTTCTAATTCAACAGTCACTGAAGAAGGTGTGACTTGTACGTTTAATTGGACATATAACGGTCGCATTGAAGGTAATGCAGCTAGTGGTTCGATTGCAGGTACAACTCCATGTAGTGATGGTACATTTCCAGTGACGTTTACTTTACGCAATGGTTCTTTCTCTGCAACAACAGGTAATTCAAAAGCATTGAACAGTAGCTCTGGCATTCTTAAAGCTACCGTCCAAGTGATAAGGTAAACCTTTGATCAATTCTTGTTATAAAGCTTTGTAAAAAAAGAGCAACGCAGTTGCTCTTTTTTTATTATTACGCAAAGTAATAGAATTAATGTAATTCTTTTGAAGGTTTTTAGGTCTTTATAGTAAGGTATCGGCTCGAGAGAGTTTGCTTCTACAATATTTGCCATAACAGTTGTTTCAATAACAAGAGTAACTATGCGAAAAAGCATTATTTCATTCTTCACGGCCTTTGCTTGTGTATTTGTGCTTTCCACAACAGTGCAAGCGCAGACTGATTTTTTTAATCGATTTGGTGGAGATACTCAGGAAGAGTTACTTGCCGCTGAAGAAGCCTTTCAAATGGTTGAATCACGTATCGAAGGCAATGAGTTGGTGATTGATTGGCAAAGTGCGCCAGGATACTATTTTTATCGTAAGAACTTCAAAGCAGACAGTGTTGATGCATCAATCATAACGGGTGATGCAAAACTACCTAAAGGCAAAATCGAAAATGATCCTTTATTTGGCAATGTAGAAGTTTATTTTGACCCAGTAGAAATGCGAGTGCCATTAACGGCCGCTCAGCTTGATCAATTTGCTCAAGGTGAATATGAATTCAAGGTTCATGCCCAAGGCTGTAATAAACCAGTTGGTGTTTGTTATCCACCGCAGCAATATACAGTTAAACATGTTATTGATTCACTGGTTTCTGCTGCCTCAGCCAATACCGAAAATATTCCTGTCGATGTGCAAGTAGGTGATGTACAAAAAACTTCTGATCAAAGCATTGGGAGCAAATCTAGCTCAGTGTTGGCAAATATTCTTTTAGCATTTGGGGTCGGTATTTTATTGGTTTTTACTCCATGTGTGTTGCCAATGATTCCTATTTTGTCAGGCCTAGTTGTTGGTCAAGAGAATACAAGCCGTTCCAAAGCAGTTTGGTTGTCGATCGCTTATATTTTGGGAACGGCGATTACTTATACACTCATGGGTGTGGCAGCTGGTGCTGCAGGCGTCCACTTGCAGGCGTATTTTCAACATCCAGCTGTAATAGCATTTATGGTTGTTATCTTGGTGGTTCTTGCAGCCTCAATGTTTGGTTTGTTTGAATTGCGTATGCCTGCACGTTTCCAAAGTGCGATGACTAATCAGACAAATTCAGTCTCCAAAGGTGGTTTTGTGATGACCATGTTGGTGGGCTTGATGTCCGCTTTAATAGTAAGTACCTGCGTTTCACCTTTGTTAATTCTTGTGCTGGGAGCGGCCATGCGCGAAGGGAGTCCTGTCATCGGTGGTGTCATGATGTTTTCGATGGCATGGGGTATGGGAATTCCGTTAATACTGTTTGCATTGGGAGCTCAATGGCTGCTGCCAAGGGCAGGCACATGGATGGATCGTGTTAAAGAATTTTTTGGTTATGCCGTTGTCGCAACAGCTATTTTGGTGGCCTCTTCTTTAAAGACGGTTCCGAGTTTATTGCTTTGGTCTATATGGTTAGTGTTTTTTGGATTATGGCTGTGGCGATCTGCCAGCGGATTCAAACTGCCAATTGTGAGGCTGATGAAGGGTTTATCAATTGCTGCCTTACTTTGGGGTGTTGCCAGTGGTTTGGGTGCCTTTTATGGCGGAGATGAATTATTGCGCCCGCTAGAGAGAGTGGTCAATGCAGGTAAACCGCATATTGAATTACCCTTTCAAAAGGTCACATCTTTCCAAGAATTGAACCAAGCATTGGCAATAGCGAAAACTGAAAAGAAAGCTGTGTTGATAGATTATTATGCAGATTGGTGTACCTATTGTGTGATTATGGAAAAAACCACCTATAGAGATGCCGAGGTGGAAGCAGCCTTAAAGGGTTGGTTATTGTTGAAAGTTGATGTAACAGAGCCAAATGAGATGACTCGATCAGCAAAAAATATGTTTAAGATTATTGCTCCTCCAGCAACATTATTCATTGATAAGGCGGGTAATGAGGTTTCTGATTTAAGAACTTTTGGTTTGATTAAGCCACGCAAATTAATTTCTATGCTAGAAGGTGTTCAGTAATGAGCCAACAACAATCATCTGTAATGAAAACAATTATTGGTTTGACAGCATTGTTTGCTCTAGTAGCAGGTGTTTGGTTTGGTATACACCAATCCGAAAAACTTCCTGATCAGGCAGTCCAGCCTTCTCTTCAACAGCTAGAAGCTGAGGTATTAGAGTCTGCTAAAGCGGCTAAAAATCACCTTCCTGCGCCAGAAGAAATTAAGAATGTAGCATTCTTGTTAACAACAAAGCTGCAAGACACACAATCTGATATTTACGCTATTTCAGAAAAACTATCTAAAGTTACACTAGTGAATTTTTGGGCAACATGGTGTGCTCCATGTCGAGAAGAAATGCCCGTTTTCAATGCGGTATTTCAAAAGTATCAGGATAAAGGTTTTGGTGTGTTGGGTTTGACGATTGACAACTCTGAAGCAACTGAAGCATTCATTCAACAGTTGGGAATTACTTATCCAATTTTGATGGCAGAACAGGAAGGCTGGGATTTGTTGTCAAAAACTGGTAATCCTAAAAACTTAATGCCATATTCATTTTTGATTGATAAGAAAGGGCTTGTTTTAGAAAAAAAATTAGGACCTTTACACGCTGAAGAATTAGAAGCGTGGGTTAATAAATATCTTTAAAATCTTCTAAGTTCGACAAAAATGGAGTTAAGTTCATTAAATTTCGTTAAATAAGGTATTTCATCTAAAAAATTAAGATTTCCCTTAAAATTTTTGTTTTGCAGGGAATTTACAGATTTTAACGGTGATTTCGTCGATTTTTGCCAAATTTATGCTATGCTGCCCAGCGTTCAGAAAAATATTATAAGGAATGCGGCTTTGCATTTCTTTCTCAGCAAATTCAGCAAAATATAGAATGAAGAGGCATTTATGGATTTAAGAAAAATCAAAAAACTCATTGAACTGCTTGAAGAATCAAATCTCCAAGAAATGGAAATTCAAGAAGGTGAAGAATCAATTCGCTTGAGTCGAGGCGGCGGCATCGTTGCACCTATGATGATGCCCCAAATGCAGGCACAAGCGCCAGTAGCAGCACCAGTTGCTCAAGCAGCGCCAGTTGTTGCTGAGGCTGTAGCGGATACAGCTAATATGGATAACGCTTTAAAATCACCAATGGTAGGAACATATTATGCTGCTGCTAAGCCAGGTGATCCAGATTTTGCGAAAGTAGGTGATAAGGTTTCTATTGGAGATGTACTTTGTATAGTTGAAGCGATGAAAATTTTCAATCAAATTGAATCTGATCGTGCCGGCACAATCGTTTCAATCATGAAAGAAAGTGGCGACCCTGTTGAATATGGTGAGCCATTGTTCATTATTGAATAATCAATAAATAATCAGCTGCTATTTAGTTCGTAAATTGTTTTTTCCAAAGCATAATCGAGTTGAACTAACCTCAAACACTGTATAAATATCATGATAGAGAAATTAGTCATAGCCAATCGTGGCGAGATCGCACTTCGAATTCAACGTGCCTGTCGTGAACTTGGCGTAAAGACAGTAGCCTTATATTCAGAAGCAGATAAAGACGCTAAATATGTCCGTCTTGCAGATGAATCTGTTTGTATTGGCCCTGCGCAAGCGAACTTAAGTTATTTAAATATCCCGGCAGTTATTGCTGCAGCTGAGGTGACTGAAGCGACAGCCATTCACCCAGGCTATGGATTTTTAGCGGAAAATGCCGACTTTGCCGAAAACGTTGAAGAAAGTGGCTTCATTTTCGTTGGCCCTAGAGCGGATAGTATTCGAACGATGGGCGATAAAGTGGCTGCAATTCGTGCAATGCAAGCAGCCGGTGTTCCCTGTGTTCCTGGTTCTGATGGTTCTTTGGATAGTAATGCAGAACGGAATTTACAGCTTGGCGAAGAAATTGGTTACCCAGTGATCATTAAAGCAGCAGGCGGCGGTGGTGGTAAGGGCATGCGTGTTGTACATGCTGCCAATGAGCTTGTCAGTGCCATTGAGTTAACGCGTGCCGAAGCAGGAGCATCATTTGGTAATGATATGGTGTATATGGAGAAGTTCTTACAACGTCCACGGCATGTTGAGATACAAGTTTTAGCAGATGAGCATGGCAATGCTATTCACTTAGGTGATCGTGATTGCTCTATGCAGCGTCGTCATCAAAAAGTCGTCGAAGAAGCGCCAGCTCCAGGTATTCCTGATGAATTGCGTTCGCAAATTGGCGAACGCTGTGCACAAGCTTGCCGAGACATTGGCTATCGTGGTGCAGGTACATTTGAGTTTTTATATCAAGATGGCCAATTTTACTTTATTGAAATGAATACACGTATTCAGGTTGAACATCCAGTGACAGAAATGATTACTGGAGTTGATATTGTGAAACAACAATTGAAAATCGCTTCTGGCGAGAAATTGGCATATCGACAGGAAGATATAGTATTAAGAGGCTGCGCAATTGAATGTCGTATTAATGCGGAAGACCCTGAAACCTTTATGCCTTCACCAGGGAAAATCAATCGTTACCATGCTCCAGGAGGCCCAGGTATCCGAGTTGATTCTCATGTCTATGGTGGTTACACCGTGCCTCCGTATTACGATTCTATGATTTCTAAAGTTATTGCACATGGTAATACACGCGATGAAGCTTTAGCTCGTATGAAAAGCGCATTGACTGAGATTGTGGTTGACGGTATTCGTACAAATACTCCTTTGCATCAAAAAATTATGCAAGATCCTGGTTTTGCGAGCGGTAATTTCACTATTCATTACCTAGAAAATCATTTGGTTAAGGAACCATCTAAGTGAGTTCAGGTTGGCTGAGGATACAATTTCGTGTCGATGCCAGCTATTTCGATGAGTTAACAAACTTACTTGAGGCTTGTCTGGCTATATCTGTTTCTATCGAAAATGATGGCGAAGATGAATTTTTTGAAATTGCATTTCCCGGCAAGCCAACTTGGAAGAAAATACGAGTAAGTGCTTTGTTTTACGATAGTGTAGATTCACAAGTTATCATTGATTTTATTAACAAGGCGTTGTTTGAAAAAACCCCAGTACCTGCCATTGTTGAAAAAATGCAAGACCAAGACTGGGTTCGTGTTTGGCTTGAGCAATTTCAACCAATTCATATTGCCCAAGATTTGTGGATAGTTCCAAGTTGGTTAGAAGCACCTGAGACAAAAGCCAAAAATTTGAAGATAGACCCAGGTTTGGCTTTTGGTACGGGTACACATGCTACAACCTTTCTTTGCCTCGAATACATAGCGGCAAATGACTTTACTGGTCAAACAGTACTAGATTATGGCTCAGGCTCAGGCATTCTAGCTATTGCCTGCTTGTTACAGAATGCTGATAATGCAGTCGCAGTTGATATTGACCCTCTTGCGGTTCAAGCGGCTGAGGAAAATGCCGAGCGAAATGTGGTATCAAGTAAGTTGATATCATTAAGCACACCGGATTTTCTTAAGAGTGATTATGCAAATAAGCAGTATGAGTTAGTAATAGCGAATATTTTAGCGGAAGTATTAATCGAAAATGCACAGCTACTTCTAGAGTGTACTGCTGAAAATGGCCGCTTATTATTATCTGGAATATTAACGGAACAACAAAACTCTATAGAAACAGCTTTTCAGCAATATGCCGATTGTCGATTCACTTCTCAACAACATGAAGGATGGATGTTGATAGTTGTTGAAAAAAACATTTCGTAAGCATTTGTTTTTAATGCTAATATTTCATAATGATTGAATTTACCCGATGTCCAAAATGCACAACACTCTATGAATTAGAGGGTGTAAATCTGAGCGCGTCTAGCGGTTGGGTTCAATGCGGAGAATGTGATCGTAAATTTAAAGCTGCCAGCCATGCGATCGAGCCTGATGAATTAAGCTTTACTGTTTCTAATTACAGCATGGAAAAATCCATGGAAATGGCGGGTGCTGTTTCAGAGGGTGACGTTGAGAATTCAATGCAAATTATTGAGGAAGTTGTTGAAGTTTCTGAGGCAAGCGCCCCCAATATCTCAGAAGCACAAGATACTGAAACTATCGCAGCAAGAAAGCCTGAAAAATCAAAGGCTCCGGAGGTTTCTGAAACCTTACGCCCTAAAGCACCAGTTTCTCAAAACTTTGAACGTCAGCAATTAAGTGAGCAATTGCAAGATCGTGATTCTGAGTTTATGGAACATACGATAATTTTGCCTGATGAACTAAGTGAAGATGAAGATTTTGAAGATATTTTTAATAGCTTCAGTGATGATATTTTCAGCCCAGAATTAATTGATGAAGAAGAGCTTGAAGATGATGGAAAGCGTGTAAAGAGCACCTATGCTGATTTGCATTCGGAGTTTTCGGAAGAGGAAATAATAGTTGATTCTGATTTTTCAGAAAAAACAATTTTAGATGAAGAATTAGAATCTAGTACCACTACAGCAACAATTACTGAAACAAGTAGTGAAGAAGTAGAGTATAAAACTTACGAAGTAGATCCATCTGGCAGTTTCCCTGCTTTATTGTCTATGGTTGCCAGTTTTATCGTTATGGCAAGTCTTATTGCAATTTTTGCTTTGCAGGTTCATGGTCGAGGTACTTACCAATGGATTCCTCAAAAAAATTATGATGGTCTTTTGAGTAGAGCCCCATTCTTATCGGAATTGGAAAAAACACAAACGAACTTATCCGCAATTCACTTAGCGTCTACTCGTATGGAAGTAAGCGCTGAGGATTCTGAATCTCGAGTGATAACGTTACAATTGATAAACCGTTCCTATTCAAATCAAGCCTATCCAGATTTTCAGTTGGAATTCACTGATGCCAAGGGAGATACCATTGCTAGAAGAATAGTTTTACCGAGCATATATTTAGAAAAAGGTCATTTAGGTCTACTAGAATCTAGAGAAGCAAAAATTGTTCTTTTGAACTTAAAGTCTTTGCCCATTGGTGCTGTTGGTTACCAAATAAAAGTCGTCCAACAAAATAGTTAGTAGGCATATGTTGCACTACAGACCAATGAAGCTGTTACGATGAATATTGGACTAATTAAATTAAAAAATCCTGTTATAGCGGCTCCTATGGCAGGTGTTTCGGACCGGCCCTATCGTGCTTTAGCTCGTCAAATGGGTGCAGCCATGGCAGTCTCAGAAATGCTGACGGATCAGCCTCATTTACGTGATTCAGCAAAGACACGTTTTCGGATGGATATCAATGATGAGCAGGCACCAGTGTCAGTTCAGTTAGTGGGTACTGATCCTCATTTATTAGCAGAAGCGGCCAAATTTAATGCTGATAATGGCGCTGATATTATTGATATCAATATGGGCTGCCCTGCAAAAAAAGTTTGTAAAAAACGGGCCGGTTCAGCATTGTTAGGCGACGAAGCATTAGTGAAAACTATTCTTGAATCTGTGGTTGCAGCTGTTGATATTCCCGTTACTCTAAAAATTCGTACGGGCTTAACCCCAGAAGAGCGTAATGCGGTTAGTATCGCTAAAATCGCTGAAGCATCTGGTATTCAAGCCCTTACTATTCATGGTCGTACTCGGCAATGTCGTTTTATTGGTGGCGTGGAATATGAGACTATTACTCAGGTAAAACAATCGGTAAGTATTCCTATTATTGCTAATGGTGATATTGATTCACCGCAAAAAGCCTTATCTGTATTGAGCTCAACCGGCGCTGATGCAGTTATGATTGGCAGGGCTGCACAAGGTCGACCTTGGCTATTTAAGCAGATTGCTAGTTACTTAGAAGACGGTAGTCTTATTGAAGAACCCGGCCTTGAAGAAAAATCAGCGATTATTTTGCAACATATAGCAGCAATTCATACATTTTATGGTGAGCATTTAGGTGTAAAATTAGCGCGTAAACACATTGCTTGGTATTTGAGTAAGATAAATCTTGATGTGAGCGCAGAACGCGCTGTCATTAATCAACAACAAACTATTAAAAAACAATATCAATGCTTAGAAAACGTACTGAATCAAATTAGATCATCTAATTATTGTCAGCAACAACCTGCTGCATAAGAGTCGAATTACTGCTTTTGAATATTTTTTTAATTTAAATGATTTACTCACTCCTTTAGTGTCCTATGCCTAAAAAAAAGACAAAGTTATCGCTTCAGCAAGCTGTAAAAGAATCTATTGAGCAGTATTTTGAAGATATGCAAGATCAAGTCCCACAAGACTTGCATAATCTTTTTTTATCCCAGGTTGAACCACCATTGATTCGTGTTGTGCTTCGTAAATGTCGGAATAACAAGTCCCATGCAGCAGATATGCTGGGAATGAATCGAAATACTTTGAGAAAGAAAATGAATTTATATGGAATTGATATTTACTAAGCAGGACTAACAAAAAGATCAATTATCATTTTTTCAAGCCTTACATTATCCACACCCGTTAAAATATAGAGTTTAAATCATGTCGAAAATCAGTCCAAAACGCGCGTTAATTAGTGTCTCTGATAAAACTGGAATCCTAGAGTTTGCCCAAGAATTACACTCTTTAGGTGTTGAAATTTTATCTACCGGTGGAACCGCTAAACTTTTGGCAGATAACGATGTTCCAGTAAAAGAAGTCTCAGAACATACTATGTTTCCAGAGATGATGGCTGGACGAGTAAAAACCTTACATCCTAAAATTCATGGTGGCATTTTAGGTCGTCGTGGCACAGATGATGCCATTATGCAGGAATATGAAATTGCTCCAATTGATATGGTTGTTGTGAACCTATATCCATTCCAAGCAACGATCACACGTGATGATTGTGACTTGCCAATGGCTATTGAAAATATCGACATAGGTGGTCCTGCAATGGTCCGTTCCGCAGCCAAAAATCACAAGGATGTCGTTATTGTTGTGAATGCAGGAGACTATGACAAAGTGATTGAGGAATGTAAATCAGGAGGCACGACTCATGAGACACGTTTTCAACTCGCTTGTCGTGCTTTTGAGCATACCTCTCAATATGATGGAGCGATTGCTAACTATCTTGGAAAAGTTCAAGAAGATGGTTCACAAGTAGAGTTCCCACAAACGTTTAATTTACAGTTTCAACGTGCGCAAGTGATGCGATATGGCGAAAACCCACATCAGAAAGCAGCTTTTTATGTTGAAGATAATGCACCACAAGGAACGATCTCTAGTGCTAATCAGTTGCAGGGAAAAGAGCTTTCTTATAACAATATTGCAGATACTGATGCCGCTTTAGAGTGTGTTAAACAGTTCGATGAGCCAGCTTGTGTGATTGTGAAACATGCTAACCCTTGCGGTGTCGCAGTTGCTGGAAATATTTTAGATGCCTACCAAGCAGCTTTTGCAACAGATAAAGAATCAGCATTTGGCGGCATTATTGCATTTAATCGCACTTTAGATGCGCAGACTGCTAATGCCATTGTAGAACAACAATTTGTTGAAGTTATTATTGCGCCATCTGTCGACTCAGGTGTTGCTGACATTGTGGCAGCAAAAAAGAATGTACGCTTGTTAGAAACAGGTGAATTGATCCAAGGTCATGTGCAAACAGAATTTAAACGTGTTGCTGGTGGTTTGCTGGTTCAAGATGCTGACATTGCTATTTATAATGACTTGAAAGTTGTGACAGAGTTACAACCGACAACGGAACAAATGGCAGATTGTTTGTTTGCTTGGAAAGTCGCTAAATTTGTCAAATCAAATGCCATTATTTATGCCAAAGGTAATCAAACCATTGGTGTTGGTGCAGGTCAAATGAGTCGTGTTAATTCAGCCAGAATCGCTGCGATTAAAGCGGAGCAAGCAGGCTTAGAAGTACAAGGGTCAGTCATGGCATCTGATGCTTTTTTTCCTTTTCGAGACGGCATTGAAAATGCGGCTTCGGTAGGCATTAAAGCAGTAATCCAACCTGGTGGTTCAATGCGTGATAATGAAGTGATTGAGGCAGCCAACGAAGCAGAAATGGCGATGATTTTTACAGGCATGCGCCATTTTAGACATTAACGTTAGAATTAGGAACTAAAAGCTATTGGAGACATCACAATGAATCGTGTTGTCTCCAGTCAATATTTACTTCAGAATTCTTTAAGCAAGAAATTTTTCTAACAATGCTTTTTGTGCATGTAAGCGATTTTCAGCTTCTTGCCAAACGACACTTTGTGGACCGTCAATGACTGAAGGAGTCACTTCAGAATTGCGATAAGCGGGAAGGCAATGCATGAATAAGGCATCTTTATTTGCCAGTTTCATCATCGCATCATCGACACAATATCCAGCAAAGGCTTTTTCACGAGCGTCTTTTTCATCTTCCTGACCCATGCTTGCCCAGGTATCTGTGACGACTAAATCAGAGCTTTCTGATGCATCTTGAGGTGTCGGACATATCACAATATTATTGGCTCGTTGTGCTAATAATTCCGCTTTAGGCATGAAATTTTCAGGGCAAGATATCTTAAGCGTGAAGCCAAAAATTTCTGCCGCATTCATGAATGAATGACACATATTATTACCATCACCAATCCAGCTCACTGTTGCTCCTTTGATGCTGCCTCGTAGCTCTTTGAAAGTCAGCATGTCAGCCAATAGTTGGCAAGGGTGATAGTCATCTGTTAAACCATTGATGACAGGAACGGATGAGTTATCTGCAAATGTCTGAATTTTAGCGTGTTCATTCGTGCGTATCATGATTCCATCAACCATGCTAGAAATCACCTTGGCAGTGTCTTCAACGGGTTCGCCACGACCAATTTGTGTGTCATTTGGTGATAAGAATAGGCTAGAGCCTCCCAATTGCGACATACCAACTTCGAAAGAAACACGAGTACGAGTGGATGATTTTTCAAAAAGCATAGCTAAGGTTTTCCCTTGAAGAGGAGTGTGCGCTTTGCCCTCTTTTAAACGAGTTTTTATATCGATAGCATGATCAATGAGTTGATTTAATTCACCAGCTGATAAATCAAATAGTGTGAGGAAGTGCGAAGTAGACATGATGAACCTTAATAATGGTTTAAATTTGAGGCCTTAGGGATATGTTTAAGTCGAAAATGGCGATGTTAACGCTATATATCTAAAGACGTAAGCACTGCTGCAATCATTTTTGCAATTTGATCAGCTTCATTTTTTTGAATAATTGCCGCAGGCAATAAGCGGATGACTTTGCCAGCACCAGTGATATTGGCAATAAGGCCCTGCTCTAAGAGCAGTT
>CALKZN010000049.1 GCA_938002995.1 uncultured Arenicellaceae bacterium
CTTTTTTTTCTTCAGCTATAGCGAAAATAGTATTAAATGATTCAATAGTAGCCATGATGATATTTTACCTAATTAATTAGCAACTTTCTCGAAGTATTATTTCTATCCTTATCTGCTATCAACAACCGCCCAAAACCCACCATCAAAAAAGCCGAGGCAGTTGCCTCGGCTTTTATTTGATCAAGCTTAATAAGTAATATTAAAAACTAACTAGCCTCTTTCAATTCTACTGAGTCAGCTGCGGCTTGATAAGACTCAATTTCATTGAAGTTAAGATAACGATAAACTTCATCAGCCATAGTATCGATGTTTTTCGCAATCGACATATACTCAGCAACCGTTGGTAATTTACCTTCAACCGCTGAAACTGCTGCTAATTCTGCAGAAGCTAAGAATACGTTTGCGCCATCGCCTAAACGATTTGGAAAGTTACGTGTTGACGTTGAAACAACTGTTGAACCAGCTTCGACTCGTGCTTGATTACCCATACATAACGAACAACCTGGCATTTCTGTCCTAGCACCGGCACTGCCAAAGATACTGTAATAGCCTTCTTTAACAAGCTGAGCTTCATCCATTTTTGTTGGCGGTACAATCCACGTACGAGTTGGTGTCGGTTGACCCATTTGTTGGAACAATTTACCTGCTGCACGGAAATGACCGATATTTGTCATACAAGAACCAATAAAGACTTCATCAATTTTCTGGCCTGCAACACTGGACAATAAAACTGCATCATCTGGATCATTTGGAGCACAAAGGATTGGCTCTTTGATATCTGCTAAATCGATCTCGATGATTTCAGTATATTCAGCGTCAGCATCAGCTTCCATCAGCTCTGGATTTTCTAACCACTCTTGCATCGCTTTGATACGACGAGTAATAGTACGAACATCACCATAGCCTTCAGAGATCATCCACTTCAACATCGTGATGTTAGAAGTCATATATTCAATGATTGGTTCTTTGTCTAACTTGATTGTACAACCTGCCGCCGAACGTTCCGCTGAGGCATCTGACAATTCAAATGCTTGCTCTACCTTTAGATCAGACAAACCTTCGATTTCAAGAACTCGACCAGAAAAAATATTTTTCTTTCCTTCTTTTTCAACGGTCAACAGACCTTTTTGAATCGCAAAGTATGGAATAGCATGAACCAGATCACGCAATGTAATACCTGGCTGCATTTTACCTTTAAAACGAACCAATATTGATTCAGGCATATCAAGAGGCATGACACCTGTTGCAGCGGCAAAAGCAACTAAACCTGAACCTGCTGGAAATGAAATTCCTAATGGAAAACGTGTATGTGAATCACCACCTGTACCTACAGTGTCAGGCAATAGCATACGATTTAACCAAGAGTGGATAATGCCGTCACCTGGTTTCAAAGGAACACCACCACGATCAGTCATGAAATCAGGCAAGTTTGCATGAGTCACCACGTCAACTGGTTTTGGATAAGCTGCAGTGTGACAAAATGATTGCATGACTAAATCAGCTGAGAAGCCCAAACATGCTAAATCTTTCAATTCATCACGAGTCATTGGACCCGTCGTATCTTGTGAACCTACCGTAGTCATTTTTGGCTCACAGTATTGACCAGCACGAACACCTTTAACACCACAAGCCTTACCGACCATTTTTTGAGCTAGCGTATAACCTTTAGAAGAACCTTCTACTTCTTCTGGTTTACGGAACAGTTCAGATACTGGCAAACCTAAAGCTTCACGTGCACGAGTGGTTAAACCACGGCCAATGATCAAAGGAATACGTCCACCGGCTTGCACTTCATCAAGAAGTACCTCAGAACGAAGTTCAAAGTTTGTGATGACTTCGTCTGAACCATGTTTACATACTTTGCCTTCATAAGGATAAACGTCAATGACGTCACCCATTTCTAATGAGCTAACATCGAACTCGATAGGTAAAGCACCTGAGTCTTCCATAGTATTGAAGAAGATTGGCGCAATTTTGCTACCAAAGCAAAAACCACCATCACGTTTATTTGGAATAAAAGGAATGTCATCTCCCATAAACCATAGCACTGAATTAGTGGCTGATTTACGTGATGAACCAGTACCAACAACGTCACCAACATAAGCAACTGGATGGCCTTTGTCTTTAAGTTTTTCTAATACTTCGAGAGGTTTATCGACAAAGTTCTGGCGAGGCATTTTCAACATGGCTAGTGCATGTAGTGGAATATCAGGACGTGACCACGCATCTGGCGCTGGAGACAAATCATCAGTATTAGTTTCACCAGGCACTTTAAAAACAGTGACTGTGATTTTTTCGGCTAGTGGGTCTTTAGATGTAAACCATTCAGCGTCAGCCCATGATTGCATGACTTTTTTGGCGAATTCGTTGCCCGCATCAGCCTTTTCTTTAACATCATAAAAGGCGTCGAACATTAGCAATGTATGTGACAAACCTTGTGCTGCTTCGTCTGCTAATTTGTCATTATCAAGTGCATCAATCATTGGAACAATGTTGTATCCACCTAACATAGTGCCTAGAATTTCAATCGCACGCTCATCACTAACTAGCGGAGAAGATGCTTCACCTTTCGCTACCGCAGCTAGGAAACTCGCTTTAACATAAGCGGCTTGGTCAACACCTGCAGGAATACGCTGCGTGAACAATTCCATTAAGAATTCTTCTTCACCAGCGGGAGGATTTTTCAATAACTCAATCAAACCAGCGGCTTGTTCAGCATTAAGTGGAAGTGGAACAATGCCTTGCTTGGCACGCTCTTCAACATGTGCGCGATATTCTTGTAACATATATGGACCTCTTTCGTTGCTATGATCTTGTTTAAACCAATTTATAAGTTCAAAATTAGTTTAAACAAAACGCATATTTTGTGTGTTCAAACAGATAAAACAGCGTCAGCCCCATTACGGGAGAGTATTCTATCTCAAATGTTCTCTACACACCATGCCAACAAGCTTGTAAACTAGACCATACGATCAATTAAACGTTTTTTATTTTGGACAATTTCCCCTTACTAGGTTTATTCATCATTTTGGCACTGCTGATTATCTTATCAGCAGTTTTTTCAGCATCTGAAACTGCCATGATGGCCGTCAACCGTTACAGGTTAAAACACCAAGCTGACTCTGGCAATGCGGCCGCTCAGCGTGTACTGAAGTTATTAGAAAATCCAGACAAGCTGTTAGGCACTATCTTAGTTGGCAATAATATTACTAATTTAACCGCCCCATCGATTGCCACTATTATTGGCTTACGTTTATTTGGTGATATAGGCATCGCAATCGCTACGGCAGTGTTAATTATTATTGTGTTAATTTTCGCTGAAGTTGCACCTAAAACCCTAGCTGCTAAATTTCCTGAAAAAATAGCTTTTCCGTGTTCTTTATTATTGTTAGGCCTGCAAAAATTCTTAAAGCCTCTCATTGTCATGGTGAATTTTTTAGCCAATAATTTTCTGCGCTTGTTTGGAGTGAAAAAATCCTCATCCGATAATTCCTTGAATATTGACGAGTTAAGAGCAGCAGTGCTTGAATCATCAAATACAATAAATAGTTCCTATCAAGGCATGCTTTTGGGTGTTTTGGAGATGGATAGCATTACCGTCAATGACGTGATGATTCCAACCAATGGTATAGAAGGTTTAAACTTTGATGAAGATATAAAATCTATTGAGAAAAAAATTACGACTAGTCGTTATACTCGAATGCCAGTTTATGAAAAATCCATGGAAAATATTCTAGGTATTCTGCATTTGCGAAAAATTCTTCCTTTATTACAAAAAGGCCTGCTAAATAAAGAGGAACTAAAGTCTCATATACGCGAGCCTTATTTTATTCCAGAAAATCTATCAATCACCAAAACCTTAAATCATCTTCAAGCTGAACGCCGCCGATTTGCTCTAGTGGTAGATGAGTACGGCAGTCTGAAAGGTTTAATCACTATGGAAGAAATTTTGGAAGAAATTGTAGGAGACTTCACACAATACGTCCCTGATAAGGAGGCCCAGCCCGTTGCTAAAGACGGTTCGGTGGTCGTCAGAGGTGGTAGCAGTATCCGTGATCTTAATCGAAAAATGGATTGGAACTTACCTACTGGCTATGCAAAAACCGTTAATGGTTTGATACTTCACGTGTTAGAAGAGATACCAACCAACCCTACATCGATCGATGTAGATGGTTTTAAACTAGATATATTAAGAACTAGCGGCACATTAATTCGCTCAGTAAGAATCAGCAAAACCCTTTAACAACGAAAATTTTCAATAGAAATACAAATTAAATCATAGACATATAGATGGAATGTGATATATTTTATCAAGTTACATCAATTTAATAACAAGTTTTAAGTCAGAAATGACTCTCATTCCAGCCTCAGGCTGATATCTAAAAGGTTAGCGTTATGCATAATACAGTAAAAATGATAAAAACAATATTCATCACAAGTTTATTCAGCATTATTGCTGCGTGTAGTTCTGGCGGTTCAGGCTCTACTGAAGGCGTGAATATTACCGGTCAATGGAGCGGCGACTTACAACTTAGTACTGATGTAACTGTTCGCATCGAGATAAATTTTGCTCAACTCGACACAGTTGGCGTTCCAGGCAATACTCGAAGTTCAACCGTCACTTACTCTATCACGTTTAATGAATCGTCAGACCCTACAGGTGTCATTCAATCTTGCCTTCGTACTTTAGCAGGCGAGACTGTTCAAATTAACTCCGAGAGCAATCCAGCAACACTTTCTGGTGACGGGTTCTCAGCAGTAGTTATAGACAATAGGATTTCGGGCCAAGGTGTTTGGGAAGGTGATGACGACTGTGTAGTTGGAGGACCATTTGCAGTAACACGATCTAATTTAAGATGATTAAAATTTAAATGCCTACATCTTTTATAAAAGCTTTTGGCTGTAGCATTTTTGCTGCAGCCTTTCTTATTTGTGGTGCTTGTACAGAAGCTGACAATCAAGACGTTGCCTTAAAAAACAAACAAACTGTAACACCTCAACAAGATTTAACTGAACCAACAAAGGATTTTCTGCCCCAGAAGAGCAGTGCTAAAACATTAAAAAACAAAACCCTTCAACCCATAGCCGACGTTTACCTTAATACCAACCCAAAGTCTGCCCCACAAGAAGGAGCTTTTAATTGTGATGATCAGGTTTACTTAACTATTAAATTTGCTAATCACCAGCCAAAGTTACATCAAATCAATATTTCCTGGAAAGATCCTAACGGCACAGAAAGAGAAAACAACTCCTTTCCTTTCTTTGTCACTGAAAAAGAATCGTTAGCTTGGGCCTCTCTTAAATTACATCGAAGTGTCGGCGCTGGCATGTTGCAGTGGATAAACCCTGCGGCAGGTATGGAAGAATTTATTGGTATTTGGTCAGTAGAAGTACAAGTAGGCGACCTACTAAATAAAACGCTTACTTTTGAAGTTCTTTGTTAACTTTACTTATTTAACGGTTATTTGAAATATTTAAAATAACTATTTTGCTTTGGCTTTCTTAGCAACATCATTTCTCACATACATCGGGACTAACTCATCCCAGTTAACCGTCACGAACTCAGATAGATTATTCTCAATGTAAATCACTGCTTTTTCCGCATCAGGGAAAAATGATATTTCCCCATCTACAAACTCAGAACTTAATTCATCAAATTTGCCTGCATATTCCGACCAGGCATTGCCACATAAATACACATCTCCTTCTGGAATAATCACTCCCTCCGGTGGAGATAAAAAAACTCCTCCTACATCTTTCAAACGACTGTCAGTCACAAAATCATAAGAAGCAGAGTAAACTTCCGACATTCTCGCATCATGCGCAACGACAATCTTCTTAGGTACAGTTTCTGAGCCTGTGCTTTTAGTCAGAAAATCAACCGCATTTATGGCAATCATTTCTAAACTGGAAATAGGTATGAGAGTAATTTGGTTCGAGTAAGCCAAGCCTTGAGCTACGCCTATGCCAATTCTCAAACCCGTAAAAGAACCTGGACCAACACCAACCGCTAAATAATCAATATCTTGCAAGTTTAAAGAAGCATCGCTTAACAACTCATCAATCATCACCAATAATGCTTGAGAATGAATATTGGCTTCTTCTTTGTGCCGACTATAGATTCCTTTCGATGTTTTGAGCGCAACACTACATGCAGATGTAGCCGTATCAAATACTAAAATATTATTATATTTATTCGACATCAATCTTTAAAAAGGCACTGATTCTTGATCAGTTTTCACTGTTGATTGTAAGAAATTTACCGCATCAATCTCATGGATAGTTTGTGACATTGGCGGCAAACTATCGACAAATAATCGACCATACCGAGCTGTTCTCACTCGAGGGTCACACAACATAAGCACACCCTTATCATCATGTCCACGAATCAGCCTGCCCGCTCCTTGCCTTAAACTAATAACTGCTCTTGGTAATGAATAGCTCATAAATGGATTTTTACCCGTATTTTCAATAGCCCGCATGCGTGCTTGAAGAACAGGATCATTAGGGGATTCAAAAGGTAATTTATCAATCACAACACATGATAACGCATCACCAGGAATATCAACTCCCTCCCAGAAGGCCATGGTCGCAAACAAAATAGCTCTGGGTGTTTTTTTAAAATCCTCAATAAGAGATTGCTTATTTGCCTCACCTTGCATCAATAAACGAAATCCTTGTCCTGCAAAGTACTCTCTGACCTTATGCATCAAGCGATAACTGGTGAACAATAAAAATGCTCGGCCTTCAGACGCTTGCACAACTGGCAATATGGCATCAACTAATTTCACTGCATAATCAGGGTGGTTAGGTACAGGTAAATTTTGCGGCAAATACAGTAAAGACTGTTGTCTAAAATTAAATGGACTATCCCACTTGGCGACATCAAGACTGTTGCCGTCACCTAAACCCATTTGCTCAAGAAAGTGTTGGAAATTTCCATCGACAGATAATGTTGCTGAAGTGAAAATTTTCGCCGATTTAGGTCCAATCATTGCACTTTGAACAGCAGATCCAATATTAAGTGGTGTTTCATGAATTCTGAAGCTTTTAGAATTGACTTCAATCCATCGTACTTGATCTTCTGAGGTGTAATGAGAGAACCGTTCTACTAACGATGCTAGCGCTGTTGCACGTTCATAACAACGGCCTAAAGCTTCACCGACAGCACTTGCAACTGAAAGGTAGTCTGAAACCTTAGACAAGTGCTTATTCAATAAATTCAACCTTTTAACAAAAACCATTTTGTCAGCAATAAATTCATTCCATTCAAATCGCCCTTGTACATTCAACAAGGCAAGTTGAACATCTTTAGCTGCTTTTTCAGTATCATCCAAAGATTTCGAAAGTTCACGAATTCCACTTTTTTCAGTAACATCGGCATTTTTTGCGTCTTTGACTAATTCAGTAATTTGCCTAAGGCTTACAGATTGACCAAGAAAGTTACTTGCTATATCAGGAAGTTGATGGGCTTCATCAAATATCCATACTTCGGCATCCGGTAACAACTTACCAAAACCGTCTTGCTTTAGTGAATGATCTGCAAAATATAAGTGATGATTCACGACTACCACATCTGCTTGTTGCGCCCTCTTCCGAGCTTTATTAACAAAGCATTTTTCATAAAACTGACAATCTGAACCAATACAATTATCCGCATTTGACGTCACTTCAGGCCAAATAGATGCATCTTCATTCACACTATCAATTTCAGCAATATCTCCATTACGAGACTTATTTTTCCAAGCCCGTATTTCATGAATATCATCTGCAGCTATTCTCATCATTTTAGGCGTTCTAGCAGCGACAGTTTCCAATCGTTCCAAACATAAGTAATTTGCCCGGCCTTTTAAAATAGCAACATCCACCGATTGATTCAGAATACGACTTACCGTCGGTATATCTCGTTGATACAACTGATCTTGTAAATATTTCGTGCCTGTTGAAACAACCACCTTTCGGCCTGAGGCTAATGCAGGGACTAAATACGCAAAGGTTTTGCCAGTCCCTGTTCCAGATTCAGCTACTAAGGTTCCATTAAACTGAATCATTTCTTCTATCTTAGCGGCCATTTCCTGTTGATATTGCCGTGAACGAAAAGATTCAACCCTCTGTGTAAATGGCCCCATTGGACCTAAAAGTTCATAAGCATTCATACAAAAACTATCCCTTTATATTTTCTTTCACACATGAAAGTAATGCCTCGTCCCAATTAGGAAGTTGAACATTGAATGTGTCGATAAGTTTTTGATTGTCTAACACTGAATAGCTTGGTCTTTTAGCTGGTGTTGGGTATTCTGAAGCTGGGATTCCATGAATATTTATTTTCTTACCGTTCAGAGCAAAAATCTTTTTAGCAAACTCACTCCAATTAGTTTCACCTTGACATGTCATATGATAAATCCCAGTAGGATAAGAATGCCCTTGTGATATTTTTTCAACAATTTCGGCCGTGGCATGAGCAATAGATGCTGCATATGTTGGCGAGCCAACTTGATCATTCACTACATTCAGTTCTGAGCGTGTTTCAGATAAGTTCAACATCGTTTTATAAAAGTTACCTCCCTTTTGCGAATACACCCAGGCAGTGCGGAAAATATAAGCTTTTGCACTTGTTGCTAAAATCGCTTTTTCACCAGCAAGTTTAGTTATTCCATATTGACCTTGTGGGTCAGTTTGATCCGATTCTTTATAAGGCTGATCTGCATCACCAGCAAAAACATAATCAGTTGAATAATGAATGAATGGAATATCTTCTGACGCAGCATAGTCAGCTAATATGCGAGGCACAGCATCATTCATCAAGGCCGCCAGTTCTGGCTCTGATTCTGCTTTATCAACCGCTGTATAAGCACTTGCATTGATAATTAAGTCTGGGCGCAACTCTAATAAAAAAGAATGAATTTGATCCGTTTTAGTTAGATCTAATTCATCTCTAGATATCCCAATAAGTTCAAATTTATTAAGAGCTTGCAACAGATACTGACCTAACTGCCCATTTTTACCAACAATGGCTATTTTTTTCATCGTGACCTTTTCAACAATAATTTAAGAAAAAATCTTAAATTTCAACAAAACGAGGTTCAGTATCTTTAAGAAAGGGAGCGGCACTATCTTTTTCAGATAACAGTGCATCCTTAATTGGCCAATCAATGCCAATTTCTGGATCATCCCAACGAATACCAACATCCTGATTAGGTTGATAATCTGAAGTACATTTATAAGCAACATCTGCAATATCACTCGTCACACAAAATCCATGTGCAAAGCCTGGTGGAATATACAATTGTTGTTTATTTTCGTCGTTCAACAGAACACCAAACCATTGCCCGTAGGTAGGAGAATTTGCGCGAATATCTACTGCAACATCGAAAATTTCTCCAGAAATTGTTCTAACTAATTTTCCTTGCCATTGTGGGTACTGATAATGCAAGCCTCTCAATACACCTTTGCTTGATCGAGAATGATTATCTTGGACAAACAACTCAGGCACGCCAAGATCTGCGGTTTTTGCTGCATTATAGGTTTCCATAAAGAAACCACGATCATCACCAAAAACTTGTGGCGTAATTAATAGGACGCCTTCTAATGGCGTTGTTTCAACTTTCATGGTCAATATAAACTGTTAAATAACATCAATTATTTTCTTGGCTCGATTGTACTCTTCCGAAATGACACAAGAAACATAAACTCACGAATAATTACCAATCTTCTTTTTATTAAGTTATCTAATTTACACAAGAAATTAAATGTATATTTCGTTAAAATCTAGCGGCTTTGTAAATTCACTTTATTACTCACATTAATGTCGAAACCCTTATCCGATAAGCCACGTGTCTTGTTTATTTGCCCACAGCCCTTCTTTGAATGGCGTGGAAGCCCAATCAGAGTCAAAGCAAATGTAACTGCGTTAAGTGATCTTGGTTTTGATGTTGATCTGCTGACCCTACCAATTGGTGACGATCAAGAAATTAATAATGTCCGTATTATCCGAGCTTGGAACTTATTAGGTTCTAAAAAAATAGCCATCGGACCTTCATTATTAAAACTTTGGTTTGATCTGATTTTATTAATCCAAGGGTTCACTCTCATCTCTAAAAACAATTATAGAGTCCTCCATGGCACAGAAGAAGCAGGCTTTATATGTTATATCTTGTCTTTATTTTGCCGCTCAAAAATTATTTTTGAAAAACACTCTGACTCTAATTCTTATACGCCTAAAGGCCTATTAAAACCTGTTTTAAAGGTATACCGATGGGTAGAAAAGATCACTATTATCAAAAGCCATTCTGTAATTAGCACAGGACCAGCATTAGATGAGCAGGCCAAGCAAGAAGCAAATGTTTCACAAAGCAGTGAGGTATCAAACCGAAAATTCTACGTAATTCCTGATACACCCTCTTCAACGCTGGAACCAAGTAACGAAGAAATAGTTTCCGTAAAAAAATCACTTTCCAATAATCCAGAAGATGTGATTGTCAGTTATGCGGGCTCTTTTGCATCGTATCAAGGTATTGATATTATTTTTGATGCCATCCCAACAATTATTCAAGACAATCCAAATATCAAATTCGTCATTATTGGTGGCAGCGCTGAAGAAATTGAATTTTATCAATCTCAATTATCAACGCAAAACGCAGCAGAATATGTACAGTTCTTAGGGAAAATCCACCCTGACAAACTCCCCGCTTATTTAGCCGCTGCAGATATCTTGCTTGCTCCAAGGAAATCAGGAGTTAATTCACCGCTTAAAATTCTTGATTATTTTAAAGCCAGTGCAGCCATTGTTGCAACTAATACGGTTGCCAACAAACGCTTGCTTGATAGCAATAATGCACTTTTATGCGAATTTAGTGCTAAGGCTTTTTCTGAGGCAATAAAAGCACTTGCTGCATCAAAGCAAGAACGACAACATTTAGCTAAGAATGCCTATGAGCTTTACAAGAACCGCTACAACTTCAAAGAATTCACTAACCAGTTAAATACCGTCTATAAAAACTTAACTACTTGAACCTTTCACTAGGTTCTTTTTAGGTAAAACATTCAACAATAGTTGAACAACTTTACAAGCCAACAGAATAGCTAGCCACTGCAGTCCTGGATTGACAAAAAAGCCAAAACTAATCCAATGCAAAAAAGTGGTTGCTGCAAGCAAGTAAGCAAACTGTTGAACTTTCTTCCAGCGCTTACCTAATAAGCGCATAGAAAAATTATTAGACGTCATCGCTAGTGGCAGCATCACAATTAACGCTAACCATCCTGAACCATATTCAATAGAAATTGCTTCTCGCCAAATAATTTGCCAATCATTATTTTCAATCACATAAATCAACACATGCAACATGGCATAGGCAAAGCTTGCAACTCCAAAATTACGTCTGCGCTGCAGCAACCATCGATTTACACCCCTCCCTATACCATTTTTTTTCAATAGTTGAGTAATAGGCGTTATTACCAGCGTAAGCACCAACAATTGCGTTGAAATAACCCCTGTGCGATAAAGTGCCTCTGAAGAATAAACATCAGAAGCCACTAGATTATTCAAAAATGGAATTGCCGGAATAGCCAATACAAGCCAAAGCAGCGGCTTTGAGTCGATTAATCGATTAAATAGAATCTTCATATGATCATGCAATAACATTATTTACATAGACCTTAGATGCGGCTCTAAACTTTCCTATATTAACCAAGCATTGAGAAAATTAATTAAAACTGACTATTAGACCCAATATTTAGAAAATTTTTAACCTTATACAAAAAAGAAAGTTGAGTTGCTTCATTGGCCTCAATGGTTTGCACGCCTTGGTGATCTAACAATGAAAGTAATTACGGATCACCTTCAACCGGAGAGAATGTTCTTGGATAAATTGAAACTTCCCTTTGTAGACGAAAAAAGAGTGTTAGTTGAATCTCTTATTTTTGCACACGAACAGAATTGATTTCACCGTTCTTCAACAATGTTTTAAATATCGAATCAGGAATACTAAAATTGCTATTTACAACGCTCGCAGCATTCATCCAAAGCAGCACTACAATAAAGGCAGCAGTATTAACCAGACCAGCTTGATTCTGAAAAAAAATCTTTTGCATAATCTATCTCTAATACTTCCAAGTTACACATTAGCATTTACTTCAGTTTAATAGACCTCTACCAGTAATTCACTACAACATCCTTTTCCATAAAATCTAATCCACAAACATTTATAGCTAACAATATACTTATCAACCATTACTCACTTATAATAGTTAAACATTCGTTTTCTATTACCTTTTTATTATTCAAAATTACAAAAATTAAAATTCAGCATGTTAGAAAACTATTGGCATATTGCTTGTCTTTTAAAAGACATCAGGAAAAAGCCTAAAGCAATTACATTATTTTCAAAGCATATTGTTGTATTTCTGGACGACACTGGAACACCTTGTGCTATTGAGGATCGTTGTGCTCATCGTAATATGCCACTTCACTGCGGAAAGGTAATACATGGAGAATTACAATGTCCTTATCACGGTTGGCGCTACAACTCTCAGGGAGAAGTAACTCACATCCCTACTGCCATTAAAGACTCAATTAAACACAAAGCCAAAATCCCTACATATCCTTGCCTAGAACAAGATGGTTACATTTGGGTATGCATGTCAGGACAGCCTACAGAAAAAAAACCACCTCTATTCAAATCTTTAAAACAAGCCGGGTGGACTTCTTTTCGAATGCAGACTCAGTTTAATTCAACTGTTGAAAATTGCTTAGAAAATTTTTTGGATGTCCCTCATGCAGCGTTTATTCATAAATTTTGGTTTAGGGCTTCAGATAAAAAAATTGTCCGTGCAGTAGTCAATGAACTTGATGATGGAGCTTTTGCAGAATATTTTTCGGAATCGCGTAAAAATAGTCTTGTCTTTGGTTTTCTATCAAACAGAAAAACATCTCTTAAGCATACCGATCGATTTATAGCGCCATCTATGAGCAAAGTAGATTATCGTTTTTCAGATAATCGTCATTATATTATTAGCTCTTTCTGTTCGCCTCAAACCGATACGATCACTAATGTTTTTACTGTAATCACGTTTAAATATGGAATTTTTTCTCCCTTAATACGTTGTATTTTCGAACCCATCTCACGTATTATCATCAAACAAGATGTTAAAGCATTAGCTAAGCAGCAAGCTAATATTGACAAATTTGGAGAGGAAAAATTCACATGGATACCGCAAGATATCTTAAGACCTTCGATTATTCGCTGGCGTAATAGCATCAAACAAGGAAAGACTTATAAACCAAGCACGGAAGCAAAGGAAATTGACCTACATATCTAAACTACAAAAACAAACTATATTAGCTACCTTACTTATAGTTTTGACGAGTATTGGTTGCATCTTTTTTTATTATCAAAATTCAGGAAACCTTCCTGGTGGCGACATCGCACTATCAAAAATACTCTGGCTTGGCTTTATTATTTTCTTTTGGTTCATCGCGCCGATACTGTTATTGCTCAATGGTGTACAAAGTAAAACAGATCAGTTGCTGATATCTCTGCACTTAGGGAATGTTTGGTTAAGAGGATTTATTGAACTATTTATGATGTATCAATATCAAAACTGGCACCCTCATTACGGCATCACTCACGATATTGTTAGTTTATTTGTATTGTTATTCTCAATCATGATACTTCACGGCAAACTCTCGAAGTTCATCAAATATTTCTTTGTAATTATTATCTTAACTTTTGTCGTTGAAGCATTCTTCGCGCAATATATGTTGAATAACGTTGTTGATCCAAACAGCCCAGTTTTTTTCGTTCCAGACATCAAAGAACATCAAAGCATATTAATAAGCACGTGGACAATGCTGATATTATTAAGTATATATTTATTCTTTTTTATCAAAACATGGTGCAAAATCGAACATGATTAGCTCACATATAATCAACGCAAAAGATTTAAGCAACCGTGAAAAATCGGCGATGTATGCGCTTTTTGAAAGTTATTATTCAGCCGTCACCTTTGAACAGTTTCATTCTGATCTAAACACCAAACACTATTGTATTTTGCTTAAATCTGTTGATGAAAAAATACAAGGGTTTACTACTTTAGAAGTCATACCTTTTTGTGATAATAGTGACGCTAATGAAGTTGATAGCGCCGTCACTGGAGTCGCTCTTTATTCAGGTGACACCATCCTCCATCACGATTATTGGGGAGATCAAACGTTGCCATGGGCATGGTGTAAACTTGCAGGCAAGCTGAAAGCTCAAGCCCCTGAAACACCTCTGTATTGGTTTTTGATTGTTAAAGGGCATAAAACTTACCGTTATTTACCCATATTCACACGACGATTTTATCCAAATCATAAGGTATCCACACCAACCGAGATGCAAATACGTATAGATTTATTAGCAAGGAAAAAATTTGGTGATGCCTACAAACCAGAGTCAGGTATCATCCAATTTGATAAATCAAAAGGTCATTTAAATGACGCACTCACGGAGATTCCTTCGCATCTAATCAAAAACCCTCATGTGAGCTTTTTTTTAGAGAAAAACAAACATTATGATAACGGTGACGAGTTGGTGTGTATTACTGAACTCTGTGAAAGCAATATGCGCTTTCATGCGAAAAGCGCTTTTCTCGATGGTTTACAAGAAGACAGTTTGCAAGAAAATTCTTGTAACTAACTAAAATTGATAGTCCTTATAATAGTGCTGTAATAGGTATTTATGCTAGCGTGGCAAAAAATCAATCAATTAGCTGAAAACTATCATCAGTGCTTTTATCGCTCATTAAAGGAACCATTAGACACTCAAACTGCATTCCTCAAAAAACTTCTTTGTTCTAACAAAACTACGCTATTTGGAAAGCAATACAACTTCGATAACATCACGTCTATAAAAGACTTTCAAAACAAAGTTCCAGTTCAAAACTATTCTGACCTTGAGCCTTATATAGACAAAATTTATACTGCTGCAATTCATTCGCTGTCCAATCAGCCTACACTGCTCTTTGAAAAAACTTCGGGTTCAAGCGGCTCATCAAAACTCATTCCATATAACGCATTATCATTAGAAGATTTCCAACACGCCATTTTCCCATGGCTATATAACCTTAGCACTGAAATACCTAGCATTATGGATGGCACATCTTATTGGTCAATCAGTCCTGCAACACGTCAAGCAAAAACTAGTCCCTCAGGCATTCCTATTGGCATGTCAAATGATGCCTTATATTTTGGCACTGAAGCTGCAGAACATATACAAAAAATCTTATCCGTTCCGGGTTGGGTTTCTCAAATTTCATCAATAGACGCATGGAAATACATAAGCCTACGTTTCTTGTTGTGCGATGATAATTTACGCTTAATCTCTATTTGGAGCCCAACCTTTTTATTGCAGCTTATAGAGACCTTATTGCAACATGATTATTCTCAGCAGATCATTACTGATATCGCCAGTGGCAATATTTCATTTTCGGAATTGATTCCTTTTCAACAAGAAGACATCTTCAAGCCAAATCCTCAACGCGCCGCTATTATTGCCGAAGCGATTTTTTCATCTGATAATCGCAACCTCTCAATCGATACTAAACTGCTCTGGCCTAAGCTAAAGTTGATCAGTTGCTGGTCATCAGCAAGCAGCAAGGTTTATGCGAGCCAACTGCAGGAGCTATTCCCAGATGTATTGATACAACCCAAAGGTCTATTAGCAACTGAAGGTGTTATTACCTTGCCTCTGTTAAATACTAAAGACAATGCCAAAAG
>CALKZN010000050.1 GCA_938002995.1 uncultured Arenicellaceae bacterium
AAAAAGACTGGGCAATATATGAAGGCATTCAAGGTGATATTTTTGATCACTTACTGGCTGTTGTTGCCGAATTCGATTTACATATATTCCAACAACCATCTGGCAATGATTTTCAAGCAATCTCAAAAGTATAACTACCAATGTGATTCGACATAGCTTGATTCGACATAGAGCAGCAAACACAGTATAAACGAGACATTAATGATACTGTTACACACTCAAAGCTCCCAAAAACAAGATTACAAGGCATGACTCAAGAACAAAAAAACAATCCTTTACATGGCATCAAACTAGAAGACTTACTCAATGAGCTTGTTGATAACTTTGGCTGGAATACTCTAGCAAACGAGATCAACCTTAATTGTTTCAAAAGTAATCCAAGCATCAAATCAAGTTTGAAGTTTCTACGCAGAACCGAATGGGCAAGAGAAAAGGTCGAACGTTTTTATTTGTATGATCACAAAAAACTGCCTAGACCTGGCGAAGATCAATACGATATACCGCCTCGTAAACGCACAGTTTCACCATCAACAAAAACAACGACAAACGAACAAGACAAAAATATTTCCGAAAAACCTAGGTTAAGGTCAGGAGATAATCGCCCCAAAAATACCCCTCGAGAAGCTAGCACAGGAAAATTTAACCCTTGGGAAACAAGTCGCCATAACGAAGATTAGGCTTTATTTTTTTGGGGTCAAATTCCCTTCAGCCATCACGCTCATCCATGCTTTATGAAGCTTACGTCTTTCTCCTACAAAAGGGTTTGTAGAAGTTGCTTCCAAATTTTTATATTTATTTTTTTGTACTTCACTATCGGACTCTGATTTATTCACTGAGTCTTTAGTTTCTGCTTCTTTAATCATAATAAGTCGTCTCCTAAGTAATAAATTTCAAGCCCTTCAAACGACGAATTCAGAGTCATTTGACATGCTAAGCGACTACTAACCTGCGTGTGTTCAATTAGACTTAAAGCTTCTTTTTCTGGCGCCATGATCGCATCATCAATTTCCTTGTTAATACTGACATGGCAAGTTCTACACCATGCACGTCCGCGGCATTCTCCCCAGTCTTCATAGCCATAATCACGAATGATTTCCATGAGGTTATCTTTACCATGCAGTGGCACCGTGATATCACAGTTTATACCCAAGCTGTTCACGTAGCGGATATTGACCTCATCAACTCGTTTCATGATCGCTCTTCAAAATGATAGGCACAGACCGTTGTGATCCTGTTTGCCGGTACTTTCAATTGCGTTAATAAATACTCAGAAAATTCAGCATTATAACCTTGGTCAGCAATGGCCATCTTCATACAATTTAGCCATATATGTTTATGAGACTCATTAATTGGAAACGGCATATGCACCCGAGGAATACTGATTGGACCATATTTTTGTTGCAACAACTTAGGCCCACCGAGCCAAGAGGTGAGGAATAAGGTCAATTTATCTCTAGTAACCGTTAAGTCTTTAGGATGCATTTCTCGGATACTATTGGCAAATTCTTCTTGATCCATATAGTCATAAAATTCATTCACTAACTTCTTGATGCCTGACAATCCACCTGCTGCTTGAAAAGAATGATCTTGATGTCCATAGCTGAGCGCTTGTTGTTCGGTCATGGTTGCGTTTCCTCACGATAAAACTCCACCTGAAAAACGACATCACCTTTTGCTGCAATATGATGCAACATTTGTGGTGCAATGACACCGTTTGTTTCTTCATTAAGTGTGAACTGTTGATCATCCAAATCATCAACCACATAAGAAAGTTCACCTTTGTGAATCACAATTTTCGCCCACGCACCTGCCTTGGTTGAATGCGCCTTTAAAAAACCTTTTGGAATAGTATCGTGAGTAAATTTTGGTGTTTTCTTATAACAAACCAAACCTTGAGGGAAAACTAATTGCTGGCAGAACAAACACTCCACCTGATCGCCTTGTTTCAAATCCTGAACATCATTTAAAAAACTCACAACGACACAATGCGAACAACTGAGTTTTGCCAGTGGCTCATCATTCCTTATCAACAATTCTTCTACACTTCTTTTCATGTTCAAACCCAAATGCTACGTTTCATTTGGAGACTATACATTGAATCCTATATACATGTAAATATAATACATGTATTAATAATACATTTTAGGCTATACTGAATTAAAATAAAACGAATAACATAAAAACAACAAGCCAATGCAACTCACCCGCCACACTGATTATTCCTTGCGTGTATTGATGTACCTAGCCAGTCATGACAATGAGCTAGTCAGCATCAGCCGACTCTCTGATGCCTACAAAGTATCCAACAATCACATGGTAAAAGTAGTTCATAACTTGGTCAAGATAGGCTATTTAAAATCCGTTCGGGGTCGTAATGGTGGAGTTCAACTCACCCATTCCCCAGAAAAAATTCTAATTGGCAATGCCATCCAAGATATCGAAAATCAGCCAAAGATCATCAACTGTTCTTCCATCAATTGCATTCTGGAAAAACAATGTATTCTAGAAAACACATTGATATCTGCACAAAAGACATTTTATCAACAGCTCAACAAAACCTCTTTAGCCGATATCAGCTCAAATAAGAACGAGTTAAGAAGTTTGTTAAAAAAAGCTTAAGTTTAGTTCTTAGTCACCATCGACAATAAATAAAGTGCAGTCAGCATTATTTTGACGCATGAGTTTTACTGGTTGATATTCATCAGAATCTATAAATGCTTGTGCGCTTTTCATATCTGAAAACTCAATAATCACAACTCTAGTCGGCGTCCATAGGCCCGTCTCTCTGACATCGAGCTCTCCTCCTCTAGCTCGATATACACCACCAAATTTTTCAGCAATTGGTTTTGCTAGCTTTTTATATTCTTCGTAGGTTTCAGCATCATTTATTTTTGTATCGACGATAAGATATGCACTCATACTGAACTCTCCTGGATTTATACATAGTGTTTTGCAACTTGAATATTATACTCCGCCTGATTATTTAACGTACATTACCTTAAGCCTTTATAACTATGACAATAACTACCAATTGAACACCCGTTCATAAAAACGCCTAAGGTTTTTTAAACCTTATTTTCATAAGGCATCGAACAAATGGTTAGGAAGATCAAGTTGAATCATTCGTTAATTTTTCTTCTAAGAATTGCTTTTCAAGCGCTAACAAACCTTTTTTTCGTTCTTTTATTCGCTTACACGGAATACCAACATAAATCCCCCAAGGGGATAAATCTTTTTGGACAAGTGTCATTGCTCCGAGACTACAACCCTCTCCAATGTTCGATGGTCCCATGATGACACTACCACTACCGATAATAACGTGTTTGCCCACGATAACTGGGCCGCCAATATGAGCGGTATACTTTTGAGGAATAGCCTGAGCAGTGAGGTAATCGCCACTATAATCATCTGATGCACTATAAATTACCGTATTCGCAGCCATGCTACTAAAATCATGTAACTTAATCCCAAAGAACCCACTCAAATGAGAATTTCGTGCAATAAAAACATAATTCCCAATATCAATAGAACCATTGACTGCGGAAAGGATACAGAAATCGTCTATTCGTACATCATTTCCTATAGTGATATTTTCTTGCCCATAAATTCGAACATCAGAAGATATTTGAACATTCTTACCTATTGATTTAAAACCGAAGTCTTTTAGATCATCTTCGGTAAAAAATTTACTTTGTAGCATTCAATTCTCCTTTTTATTAGGGCCAGCACCCAAAGCGAAGGGCTGCATTAGCTTACCCTTTTTTGATTTTTTAATTATGAATTTAATAAATTTCGTATTCATTTTAACTAATAGCTTATAGACTTGAAACGTTAAATCACTCGCCCTGGGTTGAGTATATTTTTGGGATCCATAGCGAGCTTAATCGTTTTCATCAAAGCAATTTCATTGTCAGTTCTAGATAGAGACAAGAAATCTCTCTTAAGCACACCAATGCCATGTTCAGCGGTTATTGCGCCAGAATATTCACCAATCATCAACATAATATCTTCATTGATTTCAGCCTTATCTTCTTCACGACCGGTATAGGCACAGACATGCAGATTATTGTCGCCTATATGGCCAAATAACAATACGCCAACATTGTCGTATTTGTCGTTAAGACGTTTTTCAAGATCCTCGGCAAAAATTCCAATATCAGTGACTGGCAAACTAACATCTTGATTCGAGACTGATTTCAAAACCTGAAGCAGCTCACCAACGCCATCGCGAATTTGCCAAAAAGTTGCCGCATCCTGAAGCGATTGAGCGATTAACACATCCGTTAATAAACCTGCCTCAAACTGGGCAAATAACGCGGATTCAAAACGTTGGTCACCTGCAATTTTGTCGTTATCCTTGTATTCGATTAATAAATAAAATGGGTGTGATTCTTCGAAGGGGCTGTTTAGATTAGGCACTGTTTCTATCACTTTTTCATAGTAATTGTCCCACATCAATTCAAAGCCAGTCAGTCCAGAACCCAAACTACGCTTTAATATATTTAGCAATTGGGTAACTGCTTCATAACTATTGAGTGCACACAAGGCGGTGTGTGTGTTGAGAGACTGTGGCTGCAATTGCAGCACAACACGGGTAACAATACCCAAGGTGCCTTCGGAACCAATAAAGAGGTGCTTGAGATCGTAGCCTGAATTATTTTTGACCATTTTATTCATGGCATTAATCACAGTGCCATCAGCCAGCACAGCTTCCAGACCCAATACCATTGATCTGGTCATGCCATAACGAATCACTTCAGTGCCACCAGCATTGGTTGCCACATTACCTCCAATCATGCAGCTACCACGAGCACCTAAGTCCAGAGGTAGAAACAAATCATGCTCAGCAGCGACTTCTTGCAAGAGTTGGAGTGGTGTACCTGCATGGGCAGTCAGAGTCATAGCAGTGGCATCAATTTCTTCGATAGCGTTCATGCGCTCTAAAGAAATAGCAAACTCACCACTTTGAGGGGTTGCCCCGCCAGATAGACCCGTCAAACCACCCTGTACAACCACTGGTTGATCATGCTCATGACACAGAGCCATTATTGCGGACAGTTCCTCGGTTGTTTTTGGTTTTAGCAGTGCCGCGGGCTGACAAGGTTTGGAGCCACTCCAATCAACAAAATACTTGTCACTAATATCATCGTCAAGAATCAAGCTGGAGGCATCCAGAGACGCCTTAAGTTGATCGAGTAAAATGCTCATTAAGATCTTATTTAGACACTTTTAGGTAGAGGCAATCAGTTTGAATTGGCAAAACAGTGCCTTTTCATTCTAGACCCTACTACCACTTATCTTCACGTGTTTGCAGTCGGTCGAAAGACTCACCAATCAAAACACCGAGCTCACGCTCTTCGCCTTCTTTAAGGTGAATGCTTGGCCGGCCATGAGCAAAGCGATAATTACAAATCAAACCCACATCACCGACTTTCCACGGAATGGGAATTCCATGACGATCATAGATATCAATAAACAGCTCTTTTTCTTCACGCGTCATCTCAGTGAGATCACCAAAGGTCAACTTCAATGGACGCTCTTCTGATGGCAGATGTTGGACTAGAGGCCATGTATCAAACCATGCGCCATCGTCAGCCATGCTGCTATAAAGCAAATTGCGATCAAGATGTGGAAAAAACTCAAAGGCAGACGTCGTGTAGCGAGTTTTCAACTTTCGATCTTCGCCCCACTCGGCATTCAAACCACGAGCACGCGCTTCTGCAATTGCTTCGTCTTGGTCATCTGTCAGCATCGAAAGTTGCCAGTGATTATAAACACCGTATTCAACACGATCTTGAAATGAATCACGATCGGTAAGATCACGGTGATAGCAAATACCCAGTTCTTTTAGTTTTTGCCCAAAAGGCGTGGCTAAAATAGATTCAGTGGCCGCCACATTATCAGAGACAAATGTATACCCGCCTTCAGCAGGTATTTTATTGCACATAAAGCTAAGCATTTTGGTGCTTGAGTCGATATATGCCATCTCATGATGATAGTGCAACCAAGACTCCAATGGAGCACCGACTTCATAGACATTCGGTTGCAATGCTTTACGCGGGTTCGCACCACCTTCATATTTACGTTCGTTTTTCAGCACCTGAGTCGCGATAAGACGCATGGCTTGCATATCAGTTAAACCAGTATTGATAACGTGCACCAAGCCAATATCATCAAAGGTTTTTTGCATGCGCTCGGCAAGCTCAGGGCTTGGCACTAATGGCTCACCTGAAACACGAAACTCATTACCGTCAATGGTGAATAATTCAGGGGAAATAGCAGGCGTGCCTGTCCACCACTTAGGTTCGATAATGTCTTGCAGCGGTGCAAACACTTCAGGTGCGATGGCAGTAGTCATGCTTTTTTTGGTCTTTTTCGTCGTCGGCCAGTTAGTTTAGCTGTGAAATCCCTATTCGACAATAAAAATATAAGGGCCATTTCAGCCTAATTGTTTTTACAGCAAAGGCACTAGCAGCATTCTGACAACATTGAGTGCAGCTAATAAATTACTTGGTTCTTAAAAAATGTAGCTAAATTTTCAATGTGCCTGACTCTATTGATTATTTGTTGATTCATTCTAGTTATTAAAATTAATCAAAACCCGTAGCCAAGATAACCAATACCATATTGCTGAGACAACGCTGTAAACTTCTCTTCGATGGCGTCTAATTTTTTAGCATCAGGTACTATTTTTGTCTTAATTTCCACATAAAACTCATTATCAATCTTATCTACTTTAGGTTTAAAACCCAATTTCAGTATTTCAGCTTCAAGGTTTTCTGCAATTTTTTCGTCTCTAAACGAATCAAAATGAAAATCAAACTTTCGTGAAACGGTCATATCAATACCACTCTCTTTCAGATATTCGACAACATCTGCATTTGTCATATCATCATCTGATTCATCGAAGCATTCTTTTTCAATGTCTTTTAGATCGATCGACTCTTTTTGTTCCAACAACTGTTCAATCACATCTTGCAGCAATACTAATGAACTTCTTTCAGATGAAATTACACAAAACATATCACTCTCTGCATCGAAAATCAGATCATCTATAGACACATTAAGTGAATGACAGTGTTTTTTTACAATGGCTGTCCATGTATGGCCATCATAAGGACTATCAATTTCAGAAGGATTGAAGATAAAAGAATAATCACCTTCTTCGCCATCGATTATCTCAGTGAGTTGTCTTGTATCAGATTTCATTAATATAGAAGTATAAAACGTCCAGCTAAGGTATTCATGTGTTTGTACTTGATGGCGGGCCCAATAAAACCGCGCCATT
>CALKZN010000051.1 GCA_938002995.1 uncultured Arenicellaceae bacterium
TTGTTATATCAAACTACTTTGATTCCGCCAAAAGATCATCGGCCATACCTGCCAATACCTCTGCGGTATGCAGGGCGACTATATTAGTCCCATCAACCTGGTTTTCACGATTAAGTTTGCCAGCCATATTCATCAAACAGCCCCAGTCTCCGCCCAATAAAATACTGGCGCCTGTCGCGCGAATATTCTCGGCTTTTTCTTCGACAATTTGATTGGAAATATCAGAATATTTGACACAAAAAGTTCCGCCAAAACCACAACATTCGGTGCTGTTTTTTAGTTCGATATGATTCAAGCCTTCAACCGTTTGTAACAGCTTTTTAGGTTGAGTAGTGACCTTCATATCACGCAAACCTGAGCAGCTGTGATGATAGGTGTAGTCGGCCTGCAATTGGCTTTTTTCAGGTTGAAAATCACATATATCTACCAAAAATGACAACAGTTCATGGGTTTTTGCGGACAAAGCTTGTGACCGAGCTAGCCATTCAGAATCATCTTGGAACAATTCTGGAAAATGCATTTTGATCATCGAAGAGCATGAACCAGAAGGGGCCACGACATAGTCAAAAGCCTCGAATTGCTTGATCAATTGCTGAGCAATTTTAGCGGCGCCTTTGTCATCACCGCTATTGAACGCTGGTTGACCGCAACAGGTTTGCGCACTTGGCACTGTCACTTCGCAGCCCGCTTGTTCAAGCAATTGAATTGCTGCGAAACCTATTGATGGACGCATGACATCTGCTAGGCATGTCACAAAAAGACCTATTTGACGTTTGTTATGATTATTATCTGGCATCGTTTTTTCTTACAATTTTGTTGACCGTTTAAGGGTAACTCTGTATCTGAAAACGTGTCCTATGACGGACTTTATTTTTATTATTTTGATTGAACTTTTGATCTAACTAACAATATCATGAGTTAAAGGATCATTAGAAAATTTCTCTAATTCATCAATTACTCCACGTGAGTATTCACTCATTAAAATAGCAAAATATCTTAACATGAATTATGTAAATTGGTAATACCAATAACATGGTAATATTTACTTTCCCAACTATCACCTTCCTGCTATAAGGTCTTATGCAAAACCATGTTTCCCTTTCTTCTGTCGGCATTTTATTGCTGGCAATGAGCCTTATCCCAATGGGAGATGTCGGTGGCAAATTATTAACCCAACAGGGCATTGATTCCATTTTTGTTGCTTGGAGCCGTTTTTTGTTTGGCTTTTTGCTATTGCTACCATTAAGCCGATTACGCTTGAATGAGCTTTCTTCTTTGTTCAATTGGCGCATCCTGCTCAGAGGCGCATTTATCACCGGCTCTATTTATTCAATTTTGACCGCCTTGAGCACCGAACCACTTGCCAACGTTTTTGCGGCCTTGTTTATTGCACCTGTGATTTCTTATTTTCTATCGGCTGCCTTATTAAAAGAACACATCACTTTGCCAAGAACAGTATTATTATTGATCGGGTTTTGCGGTGTTTTAATTGTTGTAAAACCTAGTTTGAATATGTCGGTGGGTATATTATTTGCCTTAGCTGCAAGTTGTTTTTACACTGGCTATTTGGTGTGTAATAAGTGGCTAGTGGCACATTACCGGCCTCGCTTCATGCTGATCTCACAACTGTTCTTCGGTTCAATAGCCTTACTGCCTTTTGGTGTTTCTCATGTGCCAGAAACTATCGATGTCGACATTTCTTTACTGATCCTTTTGAGCGCTGTTGGTTCAGCTGTGGGCAACTTACTGATGATCGAAGGCAATCGTCGATTGCCTGCAAATATTGTCTCGCCATTTATCTATACCCAACTGCTCTTTGCAACCTTTTATGGCATCGCATTCTTTAACGACTGGCCAGATTCTTGGAGTCAACTAGGTCTAGCAATCATTATTTTGTCTGGTTTTTCCTCTTGGTTTTTAGCGGGTAGGGAAACCGCTAAATAGTATATTTTTACACTCTTGGTGATTAAAGCTTTATGGCTGAGGGTTTATGTCTAGGCTTTATAACTAAGCATTACGGATAAGGTCAGTAATGGCATGGCTTGGATGCAGCCTTAATAACCAATTTGCTTTTGCTGGCAAGGTTTGCAAGCCATGTTCAGTGAGTCGTTGATAGTGCGAAATAAACCGTTTGATTTGCGCTGCATTCATCGTGTCATGCAAAGGCTTGCCAGCAGCTGTGAGTTTATCGATCAATTTTTGCTCTTGCTTGGTACGCCATTCATAAACGCACTCAAAGGAAGGGGCCGCAAGCATGACAAAGCCATCGAATGCATCATAGATGCTCTGATAGTGCTCACCAATCTGTTCGTTCACATAGCTTCTCCACAAACCATCAGGATCTTCTTCGGTTTCAAGATCGTTAATAGGTTCAATCAATTGGGAATCGTTTTGCGCTGAAACCCCGACACACCAGCCTTCTAAAATCACCACGTCTTGTGGCTCTGCAATGACTTGCCAGTTTTGTGTTGCAGCCCTGTCATCTTGAGCTTTATTAAACGTGACCACGCTCACTATTTGCTCAGGCTCAAGCCCATTAATGTGCTCAAGAGTATCTTTTAGCAAGGAGATATCATGTGTGCCAGGCACTCCTCGAGTTGCTAATAGTGGATGAATGTCTTGACTGAGAGTTTGACGTTCTTCCTTGGTGAGATAGAAATCGTCCAGAGACAAGACCAAGCAGTTTTTGTCGAACTGTTGCTCTAGAATGAGTTTGATAAAACTTGCGAAGGTTGATTTACCACTGCCTTGAGTGCCTTGAATACCTAGAAAGTAAGGAGTTTTTATCGACGTAGTTTTGTTGTTTTCAATGCTCTGAATCACGTCCAAAACAATCGGCCAGTAAAATTCATGCACTGTCTGCAAAAAATTATCCGGCAATTTTTCTTGCTGAATATGTTGTTCAATCGCATCGATTGCATGCTTCGATAATGTGTGTAATTTAGGACTATTCATCTATTAAAATTTTAACTTACTGGACATGAAGACACTAATAATGACAAGCGCAATACCTAGAAGGTTCAATCCATTAATGGTTTCATCAAACAAAAAGTAACTGAGAATCAAGGCCACCGGCGGTGACAAATAAAAATAACTCGCGGCGCTGCTGGCAGAATTATGCTGGTAAAGCAGGTTCATTAGCAAAATCGATACAACCGACAACACAATCACTAACCATGCCAAGGCCATCATGAAGATTGGATGCCATTCAATGTGAACCGCCGGATCTGATTCAAAAAGAAAGGTTAGTATGATAAAAGCAATACATGTCGGAATGAATTGGACAAAAGCATTCACAAGCACTGGCACATGAGCGCAATACTTCTTTTGATATAAGGTGCCAAAAGTAAGACCTAGCAAGGCAAATAACGCCGGTAAATAATAGAACCAATCAATCTCAGGCTGTACTTGTCCACTTCCCACTTCACCGCCAAACTCCACCACTACTAATAATAAACCAATGAAGCCAATCAGTGTCACCACAATCACGCGCAAAGAGCTGAAACGATACATAACGAAAACAGTCAAGATCGGTTGCATTCCCACAATAACTGCTGTGATGCCAGCCGGCAGGCCTAATTTAATAGCGCTGAAAACGCCGCCTAAATACAGGACTTGTATCGTCAACCCCACAACCGCCAAATGAAAATAGGTTGCTCGATCTTTTGGTAGAGGTGACTTAAACAACACCATAATGACGCCCAATAACACTAATACCAAACTAAAACGTATCGCTAAAAACGTGTATGGATTGGTATAAGGCAGGCCATATTTTGCCGCAATAAAACCGGTACTCCAAAGCAATACAAAAGCAAATGGCAATAAGCGTAGCAACATAAATAATAATTCGCTTTAAGGATTAATCAATGCGAATTGATGGCAAAACGCTGGACTTGGTGTTTGGCAAACTCTGGGTAGTTTCTGCGTGGAAGGTAAACACTAAGGAAAATTTGGCATTATTGGTTTTATTTGCTCCTGCTGCGTGAAAGCAATGTGCGCTGAACAACAAACAATCACCTGCTTGCAGGTCCACTTGTTCGGCTAGCGACAATCGCGCTTGATTGCTTGGGTGATCGTCGATCAAGAACTGTGCCTCATCTAAAGCTTCTGCATTAATATCCCATCGATGTGAACCAGGCAACACTAACATGCCACCATTTTCTTGGCGTTCATCGCCCAAGGCAAACCAAACATTGATCAAATATTTATCACTAAAATGCCAATAACGGGTATCACGATGCCAATTGGTTTGTGAACTAAACGCCGGTTGCTTGGTCATCACACAATTATGGTGATTCGGTGTCAGATAGAGTTCTTCTGCTTGTAATAAAGATTTTACTGGCCCTGTGATGTCGGGGTTACAGGCACGAGCTTTAAAAACTTCATGGCGCTCATAAGCATGCAATAAACGCCTTATAGTGCCACCACCTGGTGAATTTTCTGACTCAGGTGCTCCGGGATAATGAACATCGGTTTCCAACTCAAAGGGTTCAACTCGATGTTGTAACTCTTGATCTGTTGTTGCTCTCAAATCACCCAATTCTTCAGCATCAAGCAAACCAGGCAAGACTAAATAACCGTCTCGTATGAACTGATTCTTTTGTTGTTTTGTTAACATGCCGTATTAGTTTTTTCCAAGAGGCTTATATTTCCTAATTTATAATGATTATAACGCCTAATTAGCACTTTATATTGATCTTTAATGTGGTAATTTTACGTTCTTCTTATCACTTATTTTCGAGCATATTATGGAATGGCAAGTATATTTATCCGGTGAAATTCACACCGATTGGCGTGAACAAATTATCAACGGTTGTGATGAACTCGGTTTAGGCATTGAATTTACCTCGGCGAACACTCACCATGAAAGCAGTGATGCTGCTGGAGATGTCTTAGGCAAGCCAGAGGATAATTTCTGGCGTGACCATCAATCTGCTAGCGTCAATGCAATCCGCATCCGTAACTTATTAGAACAATGTGATATTGCCATCATCCGCTTTGGCGACAAATACAAGCAATGGAATGCAGCTTTTGATGCGGGCTATTGTGCTGCATTGAACACGCCTTATATTACGCTGCATGATGAAGATATTATCCATCCATTAAAAGAAGTCGACAGCTCGGCAATGGCTTGGGCGAAAACACCTGAACAAGTTGTTGAGCTATTACGTTATACCGTGCAAAGCAAATAGGTTAGTAGCAAATGAAGCAATCACAACAAACAATCGGATTTATAGGCATTGGCTTGATGGGCGAACCTATGAGTCAACGGTTGTTGGCGGCGGGTTATGCGCTGAACGTGTGGAATCGTACTGCCAAAAAATGTGATTCTTTAAAAGCCAATGGAGCCATTGTTACTGAGTCTATAGCTGAATTAGTTGCAAACAGCGATATCGTAATGACTTGTTTGACTGATACCGATGCGGTTGAAAGTGTCGTGTTTTCAGATGAATTTTTGAGTACTGCTAACTCAACTCAAGCTAACAAACCAGCAAAATTATTAGTAGACCTTTCGAGTATTGACCCAGAAAAGAGCAAACAATTTGCCAAAAAACTCAAAGACTCCACTGGCATGCATTGGATAGATTCACCAGTCTCAGGAGGAGTCGCCGGCGCCGAATCAGGCAACTTAGTTGTCATGGCGGGTGGTGATGCCGGCGACATAGATTCGATTCGCACATTATTGTCACATCTATCCCAACGAGTCACACATATGGGTGCGGTTGGCAGTGGTCAAGCAACCAAAGTATGCAATCAGATGATTGTCAGTTGTAATATTTTGGTGATGGCTGAAGTATTGGCTTTGGCTAAAAAATCAGGCATTCATAGTGAAAAAATTCCAACCGCTTTAGCGGGTGGTTTTGCCGATTCTCTACCGTTTCAACTCACTGGTCAGCGCATGGTTGACGGAGATTTTGATGAGATTAAATGGCATACCAAAACATTGGCTAAAGATCTGGACTTAGCAGCGGCTATGGCTGATTCAAACAAAGGCGACACGCCAATTGCCAAACTAGCACAATCGCTGATGCGTCAATATTGCGAAGAGGGCTATGCGGACTTAGACCCAGCGCAGTTGATTAAAGTATATTTAGAAGGCAACGCTTAAGAGCCGAACAATCATGTCATTAGCAGCCGTCAAAAACTATTTTTCGACATTTAATCTTGAACACCGAATCATGGTTCTTCAAGAATCCACAGCGACCGTCGATGAGGCCGCTGAGGCGCATGGCGTTGACCCGGATCAAATTGCCAAAACCTTATCATTCATGCTCAATGACACGCCTTTATTAATTGTCACCTCTGGAATGTCGAGGGTTGATAATCAAAAATATAAAAGCCACTTCTCAAAGAAAGCAAAAATGCTAAATCCACAGCAAGTACTTGAATACACCGGTCATGCAATTGGTGGTGTCTGTCCTTTTGGTTTAAAAATGCCAATGGATGTGTATTTAGATGTCTCTCTAAAAAAACATAGCGAAGTTATTCCCGCAGCAGGTGATCTCTTTTCTTCGATCAAGTTGAATATAGAAGAACTAGAAAAATACTCAAACTTTCAACAATGGATTGATGTGAGTAAATAAAATATGAAAGATAAATTTAGAGCTAAACGACATTTAAGATTTACAACGAGCGAAAACTTTCTTACTATTGCTAATTTAACTATTCTAACTAGGCTCTAAACAAATTAAAGGGATCTTATGAAAAATTTCAAGCTAGTATCACTATACATTTTATTTTCAATTTTTATTTCTGCATGTGGTGGTGGGTCATCATCAAGCAATACTGAAGCAAATGTTACTAATGAATGCTTAGGTACTAGGAATGCTTCTAATATTGATACTACTGAAAGGTTTAACAGTTGTGATTTTGCAGTGAACTATAGAGCAACTTCTCGAATTGACTCTGAGCCTGTCGTCATAAATAATATTCAACCAAACCAACGTATCGCCTTCTCTTTCATCGTAGCACTCTCTGAAAATTTCATTTTATGTAGAGCTCCTTCTCTACCAAATGAAAACGCAACAAGGTGTACATAATCTAAAGCTATTTTATGTTCTTTTCGCCCATACGCAAAAGCTCATATCACTTATATAAACATTAGAGTTATCTTGAGACTCTTCTATTAAGCTTTCCACCAAATTATTAATTGCTAGCTGGCTGGCTATACCTTTATCAATCAAGCGTTGTGTCAATACTTTGACCATATCTTAAAGAAGGAATTGCTCCCCTTGACCTTGTATTAAGGCTTCAGCAAAAACTTTTTCAAATTCAAGCCCAGAATCAATAATGGTTTTAGGTAAACTAAAACCCATTGACATATGTACACCTTCTACGGCCAACATAGCTCGAATCCATTCAGTTGCTTGATCATGGGCTGGCATTTCGTTAATTCTAGCTGGAACGACTGTAAGGGCAGACTCTTGAAACATAGCCATTCCAACTTTTTTTAAGTATTTGGATAGCTCCTTGATAACTGCTGATGGTTACTCAAAGTACATTAAAATTCGACGACCCACCAAAAGATCAACTGAATTTTTGTGCACTAGATCCTGATCTATAGTGGAGCGACTGACGTCACTCTTAATAAATTGAACACTCTTAAATCTAAAACTATCTATTTTGCTTTGTGCTGCTTCAAGAGATTTCTCATTATTATCAATTACAATAATCATGCCTACAGGCCCTATTAAATTGGAAAGTTGACGAGTAAATTCCCCCATTCACACAGCCAATTTCTATAATTTTTACGCCCGGTGAAACTCCGCAATCTATTTACGCTTAGGACCACCAAACAGAGTCACTATTGTGTCAAATTTGATTTAGGTCAAATATCAGAGACATTATTAATGCTAGCCTGTTCAACACTTAATAGAATTAAAGGCGTGAATATGTTTGAAAAAATCGTTGTTGGTTTTGATGGGTCGCCAGAGTCAGAAAACGCTACTCGCTTGGCGTGTGAGTTAGCGAAAAAGTACGACTCAGAAATTCACCTTGTCCACACGCCACACCCTCAAATCGTTGCTTTTGCAATGGGAGCAGTAACGGGATATCACGCAGCTACGACTATGCCATCCTCGGAAGATGTTGAAAAAGCGTGCAATAAAATTGTAAATTCAGCTAACGCTATAGCCGAGCAATACAATCAAAAGATAACTCAAGTGTATACAGAACGTGGTGATGCAGCTGAGCAAATTATCGCTTGAACAGAAGCCTGCGGCGCAGACCTGATAGTAAAGGGACGTCGTGGATTGGGCAATGTTGGTTCTCTCATTCAGGGCAGCACTTCCCAACGCGTAAATCAGTTAGCAAAATGTGCCTGCTTGTCGGTAGTTTAGGTGAAGTTATGAAATTAAAATGGCTTTGATCTTTTAAAAAAATTTAAACCATGGCCGCTTACTTTAGGTTTTATATTGAAGTAGGACATATAAAAAGCAAATAAAAGCTGACAACAAGTTTGGCAAACTGAGAAAAAATTGAACTCCAACCACATAAAAAGAGAATAGCCCAGTTACTGTACAAAGCACGCCTATTGGAAAAAGTGGAATGACTAAAAGAGAGTTAACCTCTTTTAGTAAGAACTTACTTGGCAGTAGATTATTTGTCGCAATATAAAGAGCTATACAAGAAGTTAAGAGTAGTAATGCCAAAACACCTATTTTACTAGAAGCGAGGCAAAGGAAGCTGATTTCGTTATTACTAGAGCAGCTAAGTGCAGCAGAGATAAGTGCTGGCGCGACAAAAACTAAACCAGCAGCCATATTAATCAAAATTGTTGTAAAAAGAATTAACGACGAAAAAATAAGAAATGCCGTGTCTTTTAGAAAATCGAGCATCGTTGAAAAAATTAAAGTCAGAGTAAACTCAATCGTTAGACAAATAAGGCGCGAGCCAATCTAAACCACTGACAGTGTCTGCTTGCGGGAAATATTCACAACCAATCCAACCGTCATAGCCCAATTCATC
>CALKZN010000052.1 GCA_938002995.1 uncultured Arenicellaceae bacterium
AAGACAATAAAAAAGGCGGCAAAATCAATTGCCGCCTTTAAATTACAAACTCGACCTACAAGTTATCGATAATATAAAATTAACTGCCTTTGTTGACCCAACGGTCCGCCACTTGTTTCGCAGCATCTCTACCACCAAGACCAAATGCTAGGGCACCTGCAATCGCGACTGCGCCTATAGTAAAGCCGAAAGCCATATTCACAATATTGTCAGCCAGTCCCATTTGACGTAAGCCCATTGCTAACACCAAGCCTAAAATGGCAAACCGAGCAATATTCGCAATACCTGCACTACCGTTTGCAGATAGTTTATTGTGCGCTAAAGAACCAAGGAAATTACCTATAACTAAAATAACGCCACCAACTAATAAACCTCCGCCAAATTCTAAAATTTTCGCGAAAATAGTGGACAACACATCAATACCTAGACGATCTATCGCCGCAGTAGATGCCGCCAACATAGAAAAGAACATGATAGTCCCACCAATGAGTTTTGTTAGGGTAAATGAGTCATTGAACATTCCATTTACACCTAGCTTTTCTGGCAAGGTATTGACATTCATTCCTTCTAATAATCCTGTTAACATATAGACCACAAATTTAGCTACAAAATAAGTGACCAATAAGATTATTCCGGCAGCAATAATATTCGGCACAGCTCCCATTAACTCTTTTATCATGGCTGTTGCAGGTTCTGAAATTGCAGGGATATTCAACACTCCCAATGCCGCCACAATAATAGGTAAAAGAATACCGCCAAAAATGAATGCGCTACCAAATTTAGATACTTTTATATCTTCATTTCCAGTACGTAATGCAATTTGCTTATCGGCCTTTCCTAGTCCAGCACCTACAAGTTCAGAGACAATTTTCGCAATCACCCAACCAGCATAAGCAATAACACCTGCACCAATAATATTTGGCACTGCTGCTAAGAACTTCCTGACCATGTCTTGTAATGGCTGTAGGACATCAGTTAAACCAAAGTGTTGTAAAACAGCCATTAACACGAAGATAGTTAATACTGCTTTGACTAGTGATGTTAAAGGGCCAATTAAATTTGCTTGCTCTAAAAAGCTAATTTTCTTGAGTCCTTTTGCTAATATACCAGCAATGATTTTAGCAATAAACAAGCCAACAACCAGAATAACCAAACCTATAGCCGCATGTAATAGGTCTTCACCTATTACACCTGTGATACTTGATAATATTTGATCCATTTCAAACTCTCCTAAAGTTAAATAAAGTTAAGAGATACCATTCTTTCACAAGGAAAAATCTTATTCAGCGTATAATTTATGGTTGCAGTCAACAATTGTTAATTAATACACTATTTACACTGAAACCATTCCATTTACCAAAAAATGGCTTTACAAAAACTATTTTCCCTTAGTGCTTATAAGCTTATTTCGTAATTTTTCAAAAGAATTCATTTTTTTGACTCTGGAGCAGGGTCAACCTGTTTTGTTTGAGTAGTTGAATCGTTTGTTGCATCTATATTTGATAAGGGGTCAATACTTTCATTGACTGCTTCCAATGTTTTCAACAAACTGGATAGAATAGTAGTGCCTAATTCTTTAGCTTCAGGATTTTGTGCTTCAATATTTTTAGTAAACCTTTCGAGCTCAGCAACAATAGCTTCACTACTTTTTGATAACTCGCCCAGTACTGGAGCTATTTCTTGCCCAAATTGCTCGACTGCTTCAGCTGCTTTTTCTTCAGTCATACCAAGGTCTTTAGTGACTTTCTTTACTTCTTCAGTCAATGCATCAGCTACGCCTTGAACGTCTTTGCCTAGCTGTTTTGCGCCATCCTCAAGTACTTTTTTATCTTGTTGAAATTGATCGCCATTCAGATATCGCTGAAAAGCATCAACATAACCCGTCAAGCTATCACTTCCAGCGCTCAATGAATCACCTACCATCCAAGCACCTAGTTGAAACATAGAGCTCAAGCCTGTTAACTGAGCATCTTTTTGAATCAAAACTTCTTCATTTTGCTTGTTATAGATTTCGATAGGCGCGTTATTTTTTAATCGATTAACAACAATCGCTGCATTTTGCTTGATAGAGCTTTCACCTTTATTGTTGAGCTCAATCTTTAACAGCGTCTTATTTCCTTGTTGTTCGACATCCACAACCTCGCCAACCACTACATCGGCTAAGAAAACCTCGTCACCTTCATCAACGTCTTGGGTAGAATTTAGTGTTGCTGAAACTTGCATTTCTGAACCACAAGCGACCAACATGAAAGTGAATAAAATTAATAAAAATGCACGCATGATCATCCTCCTTATATCTGAACGATAAGTAAACAATAGTAATTAGTATTTATATAGGGTTTAAAAGAAATAAGCCAAGCTAAGCTGAATATAGTCGTCTTGACGTTGTGATGCCAACAAACTGTCGTCAGCAATGTCCGAAAAAGTATTTGCTCGGATAGACAATTTAACGGATTCACCCAAACGTCTTGAACCTTCAACTGAACAAAGCTCTCCGTCGGCGCTACAACCTAATAATAGATCGGTAGATTGTTCGTCATTAAGCGCTAAACGCATTCCAAGGAAAAGCAAGTCATCACCAATAGACTGTTCTCCACGGCTATCATAAGAATATTCAGCTACCAGGCCAATATCCGCGCCAGCATCAGCAATATTAAAAAATGTATATTCAAAACCGCCGACAGCCGCTTGGAAACTTTCACTTGCAAAAGTGTCTGCTGCGCTACGATCTATTGCTTCCAATTTCCATAACCAAGCGTCGAATGTTGCCTGAACATCTAACCCTATTTGTTGGATTTGCACATAATTAGGTACAAGAAACCGATTATCTTCAGAAATTGTAAGCACTGGATCTCTGCCAGTCCCATCAAAGTAAGATAAACCTACATCAAAGGCACCGACCGTGTGCGACCATCTCAATGCATAATCAATATGAGATTGTTCATCTGAGGATTCATATCGAGCGAGATCAGTATTCACAATAGGTTGTGTTCGCAAACGCCCTTCTGAACCAGCAAAGGTTCTCTCTCGAAAGTATGGCAATACAAAGGCATCAAATACACCAAAATCGCTTGACCTTGAAACACGGATCATTGGCTGTCCAAGCTTACTTTCGCCATCTATATTAGCGACTAAATCTGTTTGATTAACGATATCTACTAAATGTTGAGTTTCTGCAACACCCCAAAACACTTTGCTCAAACCTATCTTAAATTCCCAATCGTTTAGGGTGTATAGCCAAGATAATTCGGTGACATCAATCAGGTTACGTTCTTCATCATTTTCGTCGTATCGAGCAATACCTCGAAAATCATAAACTGAATTTCCTGACACTGCAGACCAGACAGGTCGATAAATAACTGCTGCTGCATTTTGGCCTTGATCAGAAAATTGAGGCGAATCCAGAAAGTAGCGATACTCTAATTCAATTTCATTATTCCATTCCGCACTTGCAGCTGACGTCATCAGCATAAAGGCCAGAAGAATTACACTTAATGAAAAGCTTTGTAAATAACGCTTGAATTTAATGATCATGGCTTTGACGCCTCTTTCAGCTTTTCTTTGGGCTTTAGCGAGTACGTTTCAAGGCCGATTGAGAAAAATCACTATCCTGAAAACCCACATCAAACTCATAACCTTCCCAAATCAAATCTGTCGATTTACCATTTTGATGATTTTGCATCAACATTTGATTGGCACGCCAATACTTACTTAAATATTGCTGATAATCTTTAAATTCTAGTGTTTTCAGCAGTGATTCTTTACGATCATAGAATTCGATTTTCACTGGATAATAATGCTCTGCATCAATCCAAGAAATACGTTTTTTATAGCCTGATTTAGCATAAGTCGGGACTTGCTCAATTTTAAAAACAGGTCGGCCTTCCAGTTGTTCATCAGCAAGAAATTTATGTGTGTATTTATCAACTTCTTGAGAACTCAGATCTTCGTAAGAAAACTCACTACCCATAAATGGACCGGACTTATTTGATGAAGAAATACGCTTAACACGTTTTAGTGCAGGCAAGTACAACCACTGGTCATCTGCTTTAATAACATGTGTGTGACTTAGAAAAGCCGTGCCTCTGACATCGGCTGGTTTGTCAAAAATACTGATCGACTTATCACCATCACCAGTAACTTCTAAATTACGAATACGCACTTCGCGAGAACTTTCTTTACCCGCTTTGTTACGCAAAACCATTTTCATTTTGGCTTGCGAATTACCCCAACCGGTATCACGCACATCGGATTCTTGAGCAATGCTTAGTCCCTTCTCTTCAGGAGTCTGCGCAACAACTGACATTGGCAGAACCATCATGGCAAATGCAACGGGAACCATCAATTGCTTCATCAATAATTTTTTATCAAACATTTTCATCTCAATTCTCTGTTCATGGCACTTTCTGACAATACTTATATATAGCTGTAAATTCTGAGCGTAGAGCCTTAATTACTTTTGCACTCTTTGCTTGATCAACTTTGGATTATCAACGAAGGGATTACGGTTACCCTGAATCTTTTCAATTTTGTCATTTCGCCAAAACTCCTCTTTAGAAGGTGGGTCTTTTAAATGCCATTTCAATAAAATATCAGCCTGTTTTTTAAACAAAAAGAGCTCTTCATATTGATGTTCCATATAAAACATAGCGCGAGCAATTTCACCACGCGCTTCAGCCCGAGGCTCAGCGACACGATAGCGCTTACTTACTTCGAAGTCACAACGCGGGCCATAACGTCTTTCTTCACCTTTAACGATGCCAAATCGATACGCTTGACGCTCATAATTTAGCTTAGCGAGTGCCGGATAAAGATTGTGCATATCCGCTTCAATCTCATTGAACAAACGACTGTTCGAGCGGCATTCATCACGCGTGCCACACTTGAGGCTATTTTTAACCCAAGCCATCGGGTAAACATGCTCAACATTGATGTCTTTGTGTTTTGCACGAGAAATTTTAGCGCGACAATAAAGCGTTTGCCCTTTTGGATACAATTCTTTCCAAAATATTTTTTTTGCTTCGTGATAATTTTCAATTGCACTCACATTCATATAAGACAGGGCAATTGCTAATAACACAGCAATTACCGCTACCAACCTCATTATTTGACGTCTCATATATAAAATTAAGACTTATCAGCAGTTTTAATACCATGGCCTTTATACATAGCTGCGATTTCCGCAGAAAACCGTTCCAACACTTTAGGTCTTTTGACTTTCAGAGTAGGAGTGATCAAACCCTCATCAACTGTCCATTCATTTTCAAGCGCGACTACTTTGCGAATTTTTGCATAACCAGGAAATTCTTCAATCCGGTGCGAGACTTTATCAATCAAGAATGCCTGCATTCTATCGCTATCTAAATCATCTGAAGTGAGGCTTTGCTTTTTTTGTAGTTTTTGCCATTCATCTGAATTCAACACTAGCAATGCCGATAAGAATGACTTTCCTTCGCCAATCACCATGACTTGTTCGAATAATTTATCTTTACTGATAGCCGCTTCCAAATCAGCAGGCGGTAATTTTTCACCATTAGCTAACACTAAAATATCCTTCAAACGGCCAACAATACGAATGAACCCTTGTTCATCGATACTGGCTTGGTCGCCTGTTCGAAGCCAACCATCGCTGGTCAATACTTCACGGCTGGCTTTGACGTTCTTCCAGTAACCTTGCATAACATTATCGCCACGGACCATCAGTTCGCTATCACCACTAATAGCTACTTCAACGCCACGAAGCGGCAAGCCAATGCTGTCTGGCTTGTTTTGCTCAAGAGTATTAACACTCACGACCGGGCTACTTTCTGTCAGGCCATAACCTTGAATCAGGAGCACACCTAAACCAATAAATGTTTTTGCTACTGAAGGCGATAGCGGAGCACCGCCAACAACAGCAAAACGCAAGTTGCCACCCAGCTTATCTCGAACTTTCTTGCCTACTAATGCATCAAGCAAAGGCTGAATGAGCAACTTTGGATGCCATTTAGCTCGGCCTTGGTCATATTCAAAACGATGCCAGCCTGCATCTAAGGCTATATGGAATAATTTTTTCTTAAGCCCTGAAGACTCAGAAACACCTTGGTATATTTTATTATTCACTCGTTCGAAGATTCGAGGTACTGCAATCATTGCAGTAGGCTTAGCGATCAATAAATCATCTACAAGATCTGGAATACTGCGATTATAGTAAGTTTGAACACCGCTCATCATGCCGGCGTAATAACCAATAGTGCGTTCAAACGTGTGCGATAGAGGCAAGAAAGACAACATCGTATCTGTTGGAAATAATTGGACGCTACGCATGCCTGCATAAGCATTCTGCAACATATTTTTATGCGACAACATAACGCCTTTAGGTTTGCCAGTTGTTCCCGAGGTATAAACAATAGACGCTAAATCATCTGGTTCAGCCATGCCACGCTCTAAATGCTCACCCGTTTCAGGCAACCACTCACTAACTAAATTAACGCGTTTATTGCCACGATTTTTAGCAAATTTCTGGCGCACTACAACAAACTTCACACCAGTTAGCTTTTTAGTATTTTCGCCATCCGCATCACGAATTTCTTCCCACTCTTCTTCTGTATCTAAAAACAGGAGTTTCGTACCTGAATTACTTAAAACATAATTCACATTATCCGCACGATCGTCGCAATATAGAGGAACAACAACCATACCAAGACGCAAAGCGGCTTGATCGCATATCACCCAATCGATGCCATTCTTTAAGCGAATAGCGACACGATCACCCTTTTCAAGCCCCGAGGCTTGCAAGGCAACTTGCCAACGTTCAACTTGAGTAGCAATATCAGCCCATGAGTAGTTTAGCCAATCATCAAATTTTTGGTCATATTCGGTATACGCAACTTTATTTGCTGAACGCCTGACTCGTTCACGAAACATCTCGTCAAGTGTGTGCGCTTCACTAGGACTAATAATGTCTACATCTGAGCGGCCAGTAATGCCGTCTGGCGGATAGAATTTAGCTTGATTTTCAGGCATTCATTAACTCCTGTTTTTTTATTTTGAAACGGATTTTTTTATGGCGTTTTGTGGCTAATTGCTTAATTTGTATTTTAACAAAAAAACAATAGCGACAATTAAGACTGCAATAAGCTAATCATAAACGATTAGCTCAAATTCACAATTGCAAAACACCGAAACAGTGTTAAACCTGATTAAATCAATAGTTCTTTATGCTGATGTTCTGCCTCTGCCTTTTTATAAAGAAGTATTTATAAAAAGGCAGTGCCCAAAGTCCGGTTTATTTTTTATATTTGATTTGCTGCTTTCCTGGTTTGAAATCATCAACCTGAATAACTGCCATCACTGCTTCATCAGCTGCTAGCATGATTTTTTGCTCATCAGCAGTTATGTGCTCATCTTTGACCAACTGTTTCAACCAATTTTCCATATCAACACGTTCTGGCTGACGCAAATCAGCTTTGCGTAAACGAGTTCGGATTGGTTTAGCGGCCATTGCCTTGTTATAAGCATCATCCATACGGCCAATTGGATCATTTGGATCTTCACTGCGAAAAACAGCTGATGTCAAACGATCACGAGCTGGACCTTGATCAACAATAGCTCTGGCAACTCTGCGATTCAGACGATCACTTGGTAAGCGATGACGGCGACCCAATGGGAAAATTATTGGACGTAATAAAGTACCAATAATCGGTATTGGAAAATTACGTAAGATCCCATCCAAAGCCATCTGAGTTTTATAAATACTATATTGGCACGCCCATTCAACCATCGGTTTATCTTCAGGGTTCTTGCCTTGATCAATATAGTATTTCAATGAAGTTGTCGCCATAAACATATAAGACATCGCATCAGCAAAACGACCTGATAATGATTCTTTACGTTTCAATTCACCACCCAAAAGCATCATGGTCAAGTCTGACAAGAATGAGAATGCAGCACTATAACGAGCAACAGAACGATAATATTTGTTCAAATCACCTTGACCTGGGTTTGGCGCCAAATAGCTTTTACTGAGTCCTAATGTGAAAGAACGTAAACCATTTCGAGCTGCATAACCAACGTGTCCATACAATGCTTTATCGAACATATCCAAAGCTAAATCAGGATTTTCTTCATTCGCGGCTGCCATTTCTTTTAAAACAAATGGATGACAACGAATTGCACCTTGACCAAAGATGATTAGTGAGCGCGTTAAAATATTCGCACCCTCAACCGTAATGGCAATTGGCATTTGTTGATAAGCACGCGCAAGATAATTGTTTGGTCCCATGCAAATACCGCGACCGCCGTGAATATCCATCGCATCGTCAACTACCTGACGACCACCTTCTGTGAGATAGTATTTTGCAATCGCAGATACAATCGCCGGTTGTTCGCCAATGGCCAAACCAGCGACTGTCATCAATCGAACTGACTCCATCATATAGGTCATGCCACCCATGCGAGCCAAGACTTCTTCAATGCCTTCAAAACGAGCAATTGGCACATTGAACTGTTCACGCACCATGGCATATGCCCCAGTCATACGAACAGCCATTTGTGCAGAAGCAACACCTGTTGCTGGCAATGAAATACCACGGCCTGCAGACAAACAGCCCATCAACATACGCCAGCCACGACCAACGCCTTCCTCTTTACCAATAATCCAATCTATTGGAATAAAAACATCTTCACCCCAGTTCGGACCATTTTGAAACGCCGCATCTAATGGGTAATGACGATTACCAATGCTCACACCTTCTGTGTCAGTTGGCACAAGTGCACAGGTAATACCCAACTCTTCTTCACCACCTAATAAACCATCTGGGTCATAGGCTTTAAATGCCAAGCCTAATAAAGTGGCTACAGGACCAAGCGTAATATAGCGCTTTGACCAATTTGTTCTAAAACCAATAACCTCTTCGCCATTGTATTGACCTTTGCAGACAATGCCCGCATCTGGAATGGCACCTGCGTCTGAACCTGCTACTGGGCTGGTGAGTGCAAAACATGGAATATCTCGACCATCTGCCAAACGTGGTAAATAATGATTTTTCTGATCTTCTGTACCGTAATGCATCAACAATTCTGCTGGACCTAAAGAATTAGGCACCATCACAGTAACACCCGCAGTACCACTTCGAGAACAGACTTTGGTAACGATTGCTGAGTTCGCAATTGGAGAAAATCCTAAGCCACCAAACTCTTCAGGGATATTGATGGCAAAGAATTTTTCATCCATCAAATACGTCCAGACTTTTTCTGGCAAGTCTTCAAGTTCATGCGTGATTTGCCAATCATCGATCATGGTACAAACAGTCTCAACTTGATTGTCCATAAAAGCCTGTTCTTTTTCGGTTAGATCAGGCTTAGGAATGCTATGTAATTTGTCCCAATTTGGTTCGCCGCGGAATAGTTCTGCTTCCCACCAAACTGTACCAGCATCGATAGCTTCTTGTTCAGTTTGAGAAATAGGAGGAAGAACTTTCTTTGTATATTCCAACATTGGTTTTGAAATCACGTTTTGGCGCAAAACCGGAATATTCAAAAGTAACATTGGGACAAACACTAACCAAGCAGTCACCACTAACCAAGTCGGCCATGCGGATGTGACTGTTGCCAATACCAACAAGGCAGCAATGACGCCTGTCCATATTAAAAAAGTCGCTTTTATGCGAGTGATTGCAACTAACAGCACAATCAGAACAATTAAACTTATCATGAGGGTCTCCGGTATGGCTTTGTTCTTAAAATTTTTGTTTTAAAATTGAATATCTAGCGAGACCAAGGACTGAATCTACGCAATCTAATCTTTTCACTGAATTAACTATAACATCGCATATGTTATTTTTTTAATACAAAAATGACAGGTTGCACATCTTTAAGGGTTTTCTTGCAAAGTCTAATAATTCTATACCTTTTGGCATCACAATTTATACCAAATCACCTCTCAACCAATTGAAGTTATACGCGATTCTCCCAATGTGCTTTCACATCTAAGCACTTCAGTGCCAAATGACATGCTTTATTAACATCAAAGTCACTCCCTTTAGAAACGACAACACTCTGTAAAATTCACAAAAATTTCTATTAATTCCATAATGAGTATAAGTATCCTAGGATTTGCGCACTTAACCTCAGGCTCATGATGTGATAAAGTCCGCCTCCGCTAAATTTGAATCGCAGCTTTTGATGATTAGTTGATTATTGATCTGTGGTTTCATTTTCAGCACTTCCACTCTAACCTCAAAAGTCGAGATATATCATGCGTCTTATTTTATTAGGTGGCCCCGGTGCAGGTAAAGGCACACAAGCCAGCTTCATAACCGAAAAATTCGGTATCCCACAAATCTCTACAGGCGATATGCTTCGCGCTGCTGTCAAAGCAGGCACTGCTATGGGATTAGAAGCTAAAAAAATCATGGATGCTGGAGGCTTAGTTTCTGATGACATCATCATTGGTATCGTCAAAGAACGTTTAGCCGAAGATGATTGTAAAGCTGGTTATTTACTTGATGGATTTCCACGCACACTTCCACAAGCTGATGCCATGAAAGACAATGGCATTGATATTGATTACGTGATTGAAATTGCAGTTGATGACTCAGAAATTATCAAACGCATGAGCGGTCGACGTGTTCATCTTTCTTCTGGTCGCACCTATCATGTTGTTTATAATCCTCCAAAACAAGAAGGTATTGATGACGCAACTGGTGAACCATTGATTCAACGCGAAGATGATCAAGAAGATACCGTCAAAAAACGTCTTGATATTTATCATGAACAAACAGAACCTCTAGTTAAGTATTATTCCAGCTGGGCTCAACAAGGCGGCAATGCTCCTAAATATGTCAAAGTCGATGGCATTGGCAAAGTTGATGATATTAAATCAGCCATTTTTTCTGCATTGGGCTAGTGTCCCTTTCTACATAGTTCACTCTTTATAGTGAATTATGAAATACAAAAGCCTCAACTTCGTTGGGGTTTTTTTTATTGTTTATTGTGTCTATTATTCAAAACAATTGAACTTTGTTGAACATTTATTCAAACTAACCATTTTCTGTTACCATTATTGCCACTTCAAATGAAACACAATAAGCCATTGAGCTATTGCAAAGTTGGAACATCAAAATGCCAAGACCTCAATTTGATCGAAACATCGCACTAAACAAGTCAGTCGACCTATTCTGGCAACAAGGTTTTCACGCGGCATCCATGCAACAAGTTTTTGCTGCAACTGGCTTAAAACCTGGCAGTATTTATCATGCTTTTGGCAGCAAAGAAGGCTTATTCAAGGAGTCAATTGAGCACTATACAAAACTCAGCATGGCAAAAGCTCGCGCGCAATTAGAACAAGCCACAAGTATCAGCAAGGGCATATGTGAATTGCTAGAGCGGTTAATCAATGAATCACAGAATCGTGATTATTGCAGTTGTTTATTGGTTAAAAGCCAACTAGAACTCAATATAGAACACCCTGAACTCAATCAATTGATCACTCAAAATTTGCAAAAAACAGAAGATCAATATGCGGAACTTCTCTCTCAAGAGTTTGATTCAGATCTATCCAAAATATATGCCAGTAGCCTGATGCTACATATTTTTGGTATTCGAGTTTATGGTTATCAACTAAAAGATACTTCCCAATTATTGAAAAGTTTGCGCATTAGCTTGCACTGGCTTCCTTGGGAAAACTCTCTCAATTAGATTTCATAGACTCTCATATGCATTATCGAGATATTATTGATTTTTGGTTTGTCGAAATAAGTGACTCACAACGATGGGCTAAAGACGTCACTTTTGATCAATTGCTTAGAGACAAATTCACGCTCATACATCGGCAAGCAGCAGCAGGTGAATTATTTCATTGGAGAGAAGCACCACTGGGTCGCTTAGCAGAAATTATTATTCTCGATCAATTTTCACGGAATATGTTTCGTGACACTTCGGAGGCTTTCGCGTTCGACAATGCCGCCTTGATACTCGCTCAAGAAGCGATATCTATTGGCGCAGACACAACACTATCAACAACAGAAAAAAGCTTTCTATATATGCCGTTCATGCACAGTGAATCCTTGGCTATACATGAAGTTGCTGTGAAATTATTTTCTCAACAAGGATTGGAATCAACTTTAGACTTCGAACACAAACATAAAGTGATTATCGAGAAATTTGGACGCTACCCACACAGGAATGACATCTTAAATAGAGAGTCTAGCACTGAAGAAAAAAAGTTTTTAAAACAACCTAACTCGAAGTTTTAAATATCTGCTTTTAGGTAATAATTGCGCCTGCAATAACAGCTGATTACAGCAAGCCAGAAACATCCAGCTTCAATTACATCCTGTTAGAAACAGAATGGCTTACTGACCATATTAGGCCTATGGCTTAATACTTTCAATATATGAAAGAAGGTTTGGCGACAGTACTTCGCATAATTCTTTTTAGCACTAGTGTCCGCAACATTATTGATTATATATCCAATTGCGCGCATGTTTTAAGCTAGTACAGCTAATTGTAAAAGCGTATGCCCACCTTCGTCTTTAGTATCAATAAGCGTTCCTTGTTTCAAAAAAATTTCGACCTCTTTGGCATTGCCCAGCCCCGCTGCATCAAAAACATTATCCTATCTGGCAAATACTTGAGTTGAAATTTACAGAGTGACAAACAGGATAATTGCGGTAATTTTTTTCATTCAATTTTTAAGATCAAAATATCAATAATTTTCTTGGGACTACAAATCCATAACAATGACTTTGCTAACACCATATTGAAAAGCTACTGTGTTCGTAAAAACTGAATAATATCGTCCGATTCATACATCCATTTTTTTTTGCCTTCATTTTCGATTAAAAGACATGGCACTTGCGTTTTACCACCACCATTACGTAAGTCCGTCATGTGCTGACGATCTCCGGTATCTCTCAATTCGACTTTGACAGACATATGTTTCAAGGCACTAACAACACGCACACAAAATGGGCACCATGGAGAATGATAAAGACTAAATTTCATAATAAAAACTCTATAAAAAA
>CALKZN010000053.1 GCA_938002995.1 uncultured Arenicellaceae bacterium
TTGCGCATACAATTGCCATGATTAGGCTTGTCGTGATCGTCGATTTTAATCGAGACAATAAATGCTTGGAATGTAGTTGAGTAGGCGTCTTCATTTGCAGGAGGCTTTCATGTTCATCGCTTTGTTTTCGAAAAAGGGCTCGATAATTTGCTCAATGATGACGCCACATACTGGGCCAATATGTTTGTACTGCACAATGCCTTGCTCATCAATTAAAAACGTCTCAGGCACGCCATAGACACCTAAATCGAACCCTAAAGTACCTTCTTTGTCAAAAATGATGTCTTGATAAGGGTTTCTCATCACATCCAGCCATTGCTTAGCTTCAGTTTCTTTGTCTTTGTAGTTTAAGCCAACTAAATGCCAATCGGTTTGCTCGGCTAATTGATTGAAAAATGGATGTTCAACTCGACATGCAGCACACCATGAAGCCCAAATATTTATCAGCCATTTTTTACCTAGATAGCTATCTTGTTGGATGGTAGATCCTTGTTTAAGTGCAGCTTGAGGTTTAATTATGGTTTGAGGTCTTGAAGAGCCAGTGATTAATCGTGGCAATGAAAACTGAGGAACAGGTTTTCCTATCAATGGTGACGGCAATAATTGCGTGTCTCTGTCTAAAGTTGAATAAAACAAAGCACACAAGGCGAGAAATATCGCTAAAGGTAAAATGTAGCGTAGAGATTTCATCACAAATTAAGTAATCGCATCTTTTGTTTCTATGAGAGGAACATTTGCTTCATTCACCTCATTCAATGGTTCCGCATTTTCTCTCGAAGTCTTTGTTTCTTTTCGGTAGCGGCGATCAAATAGGGCTATGCCACCCCCTAAGGCCATAATGAAACCACCTAACCAAATCCAAACAACAAATGATTTGTAGTAAAGGCGGACACTCCAGGTGCGAGCAGTTTCATCGGTAGCTTCACCTAATGAAATATATAAATCTCGGCTTAAATTAGTGTTGATTGCTGCTTCGGTCAGTGGGTCCGGGCTATTACTGTATATGCGTTTCTGGGGGCGAAGTTGAGTAATAACTTTCTCGCCACGACTAATAATGAAGTTGCCTTCATTGGCAAAATAATTTTCAATCGTTTTGTTTTCAGTACCTTTGAATTCGACCGTATAGTCGCGTAATTCAAAGGTATCGCCAACAGTCATCGATAAGTCTTTTTCAATACTATAAGTATTTACATGAGTGACACCAAGCACGAAAACAGCAATGCCTAGATGAGCAACGGTCATGCCAACAAAAGCTGCAGGTTGTTTGAGCTTGCTCAAACCTTTTTGATTTTTAGCACGTTCAAACCAGCCATGAACAGACCAAGCGACAATCCACAGACTTAAGAATACACCTGCAGCAGCGCCCATTGAGAAATCAGTTTGGGTGCGTTGACTCATAATATAAGTAATCAAAAGGGAGCCTACAATGCTAAGGCCAGCAAGTACTATCGCCATTGATTGAAAGCGTTTAATGCCATCACGTTTCCAACGAGACATAGCACCTATGCCAACCAGTAAAGTCAACGGTATCGTCAAGAGTGCGAACATGAAGTCAAAATAAGGAGCGCCTACTGAAATTTTTCCTTTCCCCATTGCTTCAAGAACCAAAGGGAACAGGGTTCCAAGCAATACCATAAATGCTGTTATTACTAAAAAGACATTGTTTAACAATAAGTTGGTTTCTTTGGAAAATAAGGCAAAGCCGACTAAGCTGCGAATTTTGTGTGCTCTGAAGCTGTATAAAAGTAAAGAGCCTCCAACAACAATCAGTAGGAATATTAGAATGAATAAGCCACGTTCTGGATCACTGGCGAAAGCGTGGACTGACGTTAGCAAGCCAGAGCGAACGATGAATGTGCCCAGCAAGCTTAAGGAAAAGGTGAAAATGGCTAATAATACGGTCCAAGCAATGAATGCACCGCGTTTTTCAGTGACAGCTAGAGAATGTATTAATGCGGTTCCCACTAGCCATGGCATGAAAGAGGCATTTTCCACAGGGTCCCAAAACCACCAGCCGCCCCAGCCGAGTTCGTAGTATGCCCACCAACTGCCCAGAGTGATGCCTATGGTTAAAAACAACCATGCAGCGCTAGTCCAAGGTCGCGCCCAACGTGCCCATTGAGCGTCTAATTTACCACTCAAAAGGGCAGCGATTGCGAATGCAAAAGCAACACTGAAACCAACATAGCCGATATAGAGCATGGGTGGGTGGATTGCGAGACCTGGATCTTGTAGTAGCGGATTGAGTTCGCGACCATCCAGTGGTGAAGGCAAGTTTCTATCAAATGGATTTGAGGTGAAAAGCATGAAACTAATAAAACCGACATTAATCCATGCGAGTACAGCAAGCACTCTGCTTGTCATTTCTTTGGGTATGCTTTTGCTATAAACTGAGACGAGTAGGGTCCATATACTTTGGATAAGAATCCATAATAGTAATGAGCCTTCATGTGCACCCCAAACACCAGAAATACGGTATATGAGGGGTTGAATTAGGTTGCTATTACGGGCGACATAGGCAATTGAAAAGTCATGAATAATAAAGCTATAAGTGAGAATTCCATATGCCAATGCGACCAAAGCAAAAGTCATAAAGGTCGCTTGATGAGCAAAACGATTGCCATTGCCTTGTATACAGTAGACACCCTGAAAGCTTGCAACAATCAGTGCCAATATTAATGAGATTTGAGCAATTTCTGGCAGCATGGTTTAAATGTTTATAGCTTTAAGTGTGTTAATAGTCATGATTTTGAAAAGTCTTTAATAGGTTTTGCTGTCAGCAGTACCTGCTTTATTTAACTGATCTATACAGACATTGGCTTGTTGTTCCATAATCGTGCTTGCTGTTTCAGAAGGAACATAATTTTCATCGTGTTTTGCCAATACTTCAGAGGCTTGCATGATTTTATTAGTATCGAACTTTCCGTTTGCAACAATGGTTTGTCCTTCTCGAAATAAATCGGGAAGTTGCCCTGTATAAAAGACGCTAACATCAGCTTTGCAATCGGTTAGAACGAACTGGTAACTAATATTGTCTGCTTGTTTTTTAACGCTGCCAGGTTTGACGATGCCGGCAATACGATATTGTCCTGAAGAGCCTGCTTCAATAGCATCGACATCTTTGAGTTCAACAAAAAAACGAATGTTTTCTTTGAACGCAGTTAAGCCTAGTGCTGTGGCAATGGAAACACCAACGATGATCGCAAGGACGACAAATAGACGGTTTTTTTGCTTTGGAGTCATGTGCTTATGTTATTAATGATGCCGTTTATATGGGTGGTTACTTATTTACTAATGACGAATTAAGATTTGCTCTGTTGTCTCGCTAGACGTTGTTTGCGTGCTGCAGATTGCTGTGTTTGTTGGTGATACTGACGATACAATATTTTGCGCTTACGAATTGCGCTCACAACTAGACTAGCCATAGCAATAATCGTGAGTGCCCAAGATGACCAAACATACTTAGCATAACCACCCATTGCAATGAATTCACTAAAGTTAAAATCATTCATATTACTAGTCTCACTTTACCTGTTTTGATTCAATGATCTGTTTAACCCAACTGCTGCCTTGTTCTTGGGTCAAGGCTTGAGTTCGCGCCTTGATGAACAGTAACCAGCCATAGAAAAATTGGAATGATAGAGCCATGAGTAATAAAGGCGTCAACATGCTGGCTGGCATTGCTGGCCCACCTTCTCGAATGACTGTTGAACCTTGATGAAGGCTGTTCCACCATTCTACCGAGTAGTGAATGATAGGAATGTTAATCACTCCCACAATGCACAATATCGCTGCTGCTTTTTCAGCTGTTTTGCGTTCAGTAAATGCTGAATACAAGACCATGATGCCAATGTATAAAAATAATAAAACTAATTCTGAGGTTAGACGAGCTTCCCATTGCCACCATGTTCCCCATGTAGGTTTCCCCCAAAGTGAGCCAGTAGCAAGTGCAATGAAAGTAAATGTAGCGCCAATTGATGCGGAAGTGATCATCACAATAAAAGCCATCTTCATGCGCCATATCAGGCCAATAGCTCCTGCGAAAGCCATCACGACATAGACGAATAAAGACATCCATGCAGCGGGAACATGCACATAAATAATGCGGAAGCTATCGCCTTGTTGGTAATCAGCAGGTGCGACGACTAAGCCTAAATAAGCACCGACGATAAATAACACAGCAAAGCAGACTCCAAAGATAGGAATCCAATAGCCTGCGATCCGATAAAACTCGCGAGGCGTACCCATACGATGGTAGAAATTTTTAATTGCTTGCCACATTTCTTACTATTAGTTTGTCAAAATTTTAATTGTTACTATTTAAGACCGAGTTTTACTCAATCGTATTGCGTAAAGCAAAGCTTATTCCAAAAGGTGCAAAGGTGATTGAAAGTACTGCTAAGGTTGCTAATGTATATAAGGCTCCAGCAACGGATTCTCCAGCAATAGATCGTGTTACAGCACCTGCGCCAAAAATAAGAATTGGAATAAATAATGGCATCACTATTATCGCTATTAATAAGCCACTGCGCTGAATCGTTACTGTCAATGCGGCGCCGATTCCGCCAATTAATTGCAAGCTTATTGTGCCTAGCAATAAGGATGCAAATAGTACCTTAATTTGCTCAAAAGATATATTTGTAGACAAACAAACGATGCAAGCAAGAATAGCTAAAAAGACACCGTTGAATAACCAATAAACCATTATTTTAGCCAACGCAATAAGGGCTAATGATCGATTCCCAATCAGCCATTGTTCTAAAGAACCATCTTCAAAGTCATCTCTAAATAAGCTATTTAGGCTCATCATGATAGCGAGCACGATAGCAACCCAAGCAATGCTTGGCATAATAATTTTTAATAGTTCAGGGTCGCTTCCTAAACTAAATGGAAATAAAGATATGGTTATCAAGAAGAAAAAAAGTGGTTGAATCACGTTTTCTTGATTGTTCCAAAGCAGGAAACATTCACGACGCAGAAATAAAGTGAAGCTAGAAAAATGGGATGTTGATTGTTTTGCAGTCATATTAGATGGTCTCCATTTCGCTTTGGAAACGTCCAATATTTAAGGAGGTCAAGTCTACTGATTGTTCACGTTGAATTAATTCGGAATGTTCAAGTTCAGCATGATGTGTCATGACAATCATGCCGCCTTGATTCAAAAAATCTACGCAATGTTGTTCTAATAATTCTCGCCCAGAAACATCAATGCCGGTGAATGGTTCATCTAATAACCAAAGTTTAGTCGAAGATAATAATAACCTTGCAAAGCCAAGACGTCGCCGTTGCCCAAAAGACAGTTGTCTTGCTGGTAGAGGGTAGATATGACTAATATCTAAAGCATCCAATACATTCATCAGTTTTTCAGTGTCATTTTGATTGTATAGTTGCTGATAAAATTTCAGGTTTTCGATTGCGGTCAATTCTGACTTAATGCCATCTCTGTGAGCAAGATAAGCAATATCAGTAGCGAAAGAATCAGACTCTTGAATCGTTTTTTTATTCCATAAAACCTTGCCTGCATCTGCTAAGGCAATGCCAGCAATAATGCGTAGCAAGCTAGTTTTGCCACTGCCATTTTCTCCTCGGATTCTTAATAAATCGCCGTTTTCGGCGTCAATGCTTAGCTCTGAAAATAGGGTGTTATCACCACGAACACAGCGAATACTTTCAAGAGATAGGTGGTTTTTTACCGACATAATTCTATTTTTTTCTAACAGAGTTCTATAGAGTTAAAAGTGTTTCAATAAGTAGTCTGGCTTGATAAGCTATTAATCTTTGCGCAATTCTTTATATGTGCCGTATTCTAGCATTTTCTATCATAATAATAAGTAAACAAACGCCTATCTAAAAGGGTGTAAATTAGGAGTTTATATGAGCGATTTTTCGATTAAGAAATTAGAAGTTAAAGCCGGTCAATCAGTGACACTAGGTGGTAGTGATACAGCTGAAACGTATGGTATTAACAAAGAAGATGTTCGTAAGAAAACGAAAGAACTCCATAAAAAATTTGCGCAATTACAAGAAAAATTATATGCAGAAAAAGATCAAAGTTTATTGATAGTGTTTCAAGCTATGGATGCTGCTGGTAAGGACAGTACAATTGGTAAAATGACAACTAAAATCAATGCTCATGGCGCTCGAGTACAGAGTTTTGGCAAGCCAAGTAAGGAAGAGCTAGCACACGACTTTTTATGGCGAATACATAAAGTCGCACCCAGAAAAGGTGAAATAGTTATATTCAATCGATCTCATTATGAAGATGTGTTGATTGTAAAAGTGCACGGTTGGGTATCACCGGAAAAGATTGAACGACGCTATGATCAGATAAATCAATTTGAATCTTTGCTGGCAGATAACAAAACCAAAGTTATCAAAGTAATGCTCAATATCTCCCCTGAATATCAATTGTTACGTTTTAAAAATCGTTTGGAGAATCCTGGAAAAAACTGGAAATTTAATCCAGGTGATTTAGTTGAACGCCAAAAGTGGGATGAATACATGCAAGCCTTTTCAACCGCGTTGAGCAAATGTTCGAATAAAGACTCTCCATGGTATGTGGTTCCTGCTGAAGAACGTTGGTTTCGTGACTACGCTGTTGCAAAAATTCTAGTCGAAACGCTGGAAGAAATGGACCCAAACTATCCTGAACCTGACTATGATGCTGATGAGTTTACTGCTGAAACTATCCGCTAGTTAACTCTCTAATCAGCATTGGTGATTTGTATAGGCCGGAAAAACGCTAGTTTAGAAGTTTACTGCACCTAATTGAATCAGATTTTGTTTGGCTATCGCATCGCCGCCTAGTGCGGCAAGTCGATACCATTTAATCGCTTCTTCTGTATTTTGTTCAACGCCTTTGCCAAAGAAATACATATTGCCTAAATTAGTTTGCGCTCCAGAGTAATTCTGTGCCGCGGCTTTACGATACCAACTTAAGGCCTCTGGGTAGCTTTGAGTGACAATAATTCCGTCTTCATATAAAGAACCCAGATCAGATTGTGCCCATGATTGATTTGATCTGGCTCGATTAGTTAAATCAGGTAATGCTCTACGTAAGTACTCACCACCAAGTGCTATATTTTGTGCAACGCCTCGACCAAATTGGTACATATAACCTACGCGAATTTGAGCACGAGTAACATTTTTATCTGCTAATGGCGCTAAGTTTGAGAAAGCGGTGACATATTCGCCGCTATAGTAAGCTTGTAGGCCAGTGCTTAATTGTTGCTTGATTTGTTGGTTTTGTGATGTATTGCTGGCGGTGCTATTTGTATTATTGTTTTGATTTTGATTTTGATTTTGATTTTGATTTTGATTTCGACTTTGACTTTGACTTTGACTTTGACTTTGACTGTTACCTAAAGAATCACTAACAGGAGCAGGTGCTGTGAATGTTTCTCTGGCAGGTACACTTGAGGATGCAACGCTTAAATCTTGAGTGGGTGCAGGAGCTCCTTGACGAGTTGAGCCAAGAAAGGGAATCGGTGCTTCTTTAGGTGCTGCTTGTGTCGGCACCTGTTTTGTTGGGGCTGGTGTTTGAATCTGAGCGGCTTGTGGATTTGTTTTTGGAGGAGTGTTTTGAATGTTATTTTCAATAAGTGCTGGTTCAGGTTGTTTTTTTGCTTCGTCAAGTTTTTTGTCCAAAAATGACGCTAATGCAGAGTCGTTGCTTGCAAGCCGCAAACTTTTAATATTGTTTTCTGCTTTAACCCAATCACGATTAGCGATATGTTTTTCGGTGGTGTCTGCATATTTTTGGCTAATCTTATCAATTCCTTCACGAGCAGCTTGATTTTCAGCATCAAGCTCAAGTATTTGTTTAAAGTACAATGACGCATTGTCGTTCTTAGGCGTGGAAAGCCTTTCTTTCTTTAAGGCTTTCTCTGCTTTAGCGAAAAGCTTAGTAATTTTGATATCACGTTGTTTTTTTGCCTCGGCTTCTTCGTAGTTATCAATAGATTCTGCTAAGTTGAAATATTCTTCGGATTCCGCATCAATTGTACTTAATGATTGTAATGTATTTTTTGCAGCACTGGTTTTGCCGGCTTTCAAGTTTTCAATGCCAGTGTTCATTAAGCGCTTTAATATAAAGTTTATGCCATCAGTGGCAGCAATATTATTATTGCTAATGCTCAGCATTTTTTGATAATAGTGAAAAGCATTATTGTCTTTAGGCTCAGTGAGTTTGTTTTCTGCAACCGCAGCTTCAGCTTTTGCTTTTAGTTCATTTAGTTGTTTGAACTGTTCTTCCGCTAGTCGATATTCAGATGCGCGATCCCTATCGTCAGGAACAGTAAATCCGCCATTAGGATCATTTGTGATACTTTCTTCAACGGGCTCGGTAATTTTCGAGGCTGTATAAATTTCATTCGTAGGGTTGTTTTTTTCTTGGGAAATTTGTGGCTTATCATTAATGAATTCTGGAATGATGAAGGCTAAGCCTGACAAAATAATTAAACTAGCCGCGGCAATCCACCACCCATAGTTCCTTTTGGGAGCTATGCGACTGACGCCACTAAGGTTGCCACCAAGAACTCTTGCTTGTCTGCGGCTATAGTCATTGTTTGTCGGCAGTTCTAAAGCGCGATCTTTCTGTTTAGGGGTAGGTGGCTTAGACCCCTGTAAAGATCGTTCAATTTCATTGCGACTTGGTTTGTTCATGCGCTATATGTTAAGTCTTAGTTTAAATGAATGTTGTTATGCTAATTTTTACGTCAATATGCCGCTACAACTGCTTCCAGAACCAGCGGTACAACCAAAACAATGTCTATCAACAGCAATAGGTAAATCAATACTTCGTTTATGATCAATTTCCCAAATATACCGAGCCTTTTTATTAGCCATTGGCATATCTAACATCTGATTGAAATCACAGTCATAGACTTGTCCGAGCCAGTCAACATTATACAAATGTCGGCACATAAGACCATCTATTGTGTCAGCATTGAAATTGTTAACTAAAAGTGATTGATATTCTTCAAGTTTTCCTTCGCGACGCAAAGAATGTGCAAAGCGATTGATTGGAATATTTGTAATGGCTAGCAAATGACTAAAAGAAATATCAAAGTTATCACTAAGCATTTTACGATATTCTTGCTCAAGGCTTGATTGTTCAGGCGGTAAAAAAGCGCCGACAGGGTTGTAGACTAAATCTAAGGATAATTGTGAGTCTATGCCATAACCAAGCGTGTTGAGTAGTTGCAAACCTGCAATACTTTTGTCAAAAACGCCTTTGCCACGCTGCGCATCGACATTATCTTCTGTGTAGCAAGGTAGTGAGCAAACTAAGCGAACTTGGCGCTCGGCATACCATACCGCCAAATCTTCTTGATTTTCTTCAAATAAAACCGTGATATTACAACGAGAAGTAATTTGAATACCTTTTGCAATTAGAGCATCACAAAATTTTCGAAAATAAGGATTTAGCTCTGGAGCTCCACCAGTTAAGTCTGCTTTTTTGATATTTGTTGTATCTAACCAGTCCAATATTTTTTCCATGATTTCCCAAGTCATGTTCTCTGTTCGGTTAGGTCCAGCATCGACATGGCAATGATGACAAGCTAGGTTGCATAATTTGCCTAAGTTGATTTGAATTTCGGTAGGTTCAGATCGTCGTAATATTAAGTTATTTTCTGCTAAAACTGTGGAAAATTGTGGTCCACAGTCTGGAACCTGATGACTGGTTTTAACGCGAATTTGTTCTAATTTATTGATAGCTTTATTCATGAAATGTAATCATAAGATGTTTGAATGCGTAGAATACTATGATTCTAACGATGTCTGGTGAATTTGTCTTGTTAGCATAGACCTGCTTATTTATAGAAACATTGCTTTAAAATGTATATAGGGTTAAAGCGCTGGAATAACGACGTAACAAGCTTTGAAAGTATGCGCCTTTAGTAATCTCTCCGCTGGAATAAATGCCGATTAAAGGCGTGTTTGGAAAATACTTTTTATATAATTCTAAATCAATATCTTCGTTGCCGCCATGAAAATAAGGACCTCGTGATTCACTACAAAATAAAATAGCAAATGCAGGGTTTTCAATGCTGTCAGACAACTGCTTCAATGAATTATTCCACTCTTGTTTGGCAATTGTATTATCCCGCAATGACCAAAAACAATGTTGTTTTTCTTTGACTTTGCCTGATAAATAAATGGATTGTTGTTCTTCATCAATGCCAACAATGTTGAATAAACGGTAAAAATCTTTGCTCAAAGCGTTGAGCGGGCCTTCATCGTCATTGTTCGTTTGTGTGGCTTCAGATACGGCACAAAGCGTGTGGTATGGCTGTTCCAAAAACAGTGGATACATATGACTAGGAATGGCCTCTTGAATGTTCTTCAAAGGAGTTTTCTTTGCCACCTTAGTAATGCAGTTGTCTTTCGCTTTGTTAATTAGGAGGTTTCCTGAAATACGCCTGATACCTTGTGAAACGATAGTATGTGCGCGTAAATTAAGTGTTGAATGGGTGTGGAAATTAGCATGCAAAAAACCATCCTTAACAATCCTAGAGGCTTGCCAGATCGGATATTCACTAATGCCGTAGGCGTTTGATGTAATAGCGCCAAATATATGTTGCTTTCCCCATTTTGAGTGATTAATGGCGACTTTGCTTTGCTCCGGAGAGCTTAAACATATTAAAGGCAATGTGCTGTTTAACTTCCCTTGAGCATCGAGTAAGTTTGCCGGCTGTAAGTCACACTCTTCAGGAAATACCATGGCCACGGCTCCTTCGTGATCTAAAATCCATTGCTTGTCAGTTAGTAAACCTACTGCTGTAGCGCCATATACCTGAATAGTGCCGGAGGCTTTAGCGGCTATCTTTAATGTGTTTTTTAGGTCTTGAGTATAGCCGTTAGTTAAAAATAATAAGACGCTAGAAGCGCTATCTAGTGAGGCTTTTTTTAAGGCTGCTTGTATGGCGTCGACTATATGTTCAGCTTTGGCCGTTGCGCCAAATTTTTCTGCCGAAGCAATTTTATATGGATGTTTTTTATGCAAGTCATTCAGCAAACTATTTTGCATTGTGTTTGATATTGATGTGAGTTTGGCATCGCTCATCCAATAAGCTTACCATTTTTATTTGAAGAGTAAATTTAAGCGGTTTTTTTATTGAATTCGCATAAATCGTAAATCATGCATTCACCACATTTTGGTTTTCGCGCCATGCAGACATAACGTCCATGCAAGATCAGCCAGTGGTGAGCATCTATTAAAAACTCTTCTGGAATAAGCCGAACCAAACGTTTTTCAACTTCAATGACATTTTTCCCTGGTGCAATTTTCGTACGATTTGAAATGCGAAAAATATGTGTATCCACCGCCATTGTAGGGTGCCCGTATGCAGTATTGAGAACAACATTGGCTGTTTTTCTGCCAACCCCTGGAAGCGCTTCTAAATCTTCTCGATTGTTAGGTACTTGGCTATTATGTAAATCAATCAGCATCTTACAAGTTGCAATGACATTTTTTGCTTTACTGTTATATAGGCCAATAGTTTTAATATATTCGCTTAAACCCTTAACACCTAAGGCATAGATTGTTTCTGGGGTGTTTGCGACAGGATATAACTTATCAGTAGCTTTATTCACGCCAACATCGGTAGCTTGAGCCGATAAAATAACCGCAATCAATAGTTCAAATGGATTGCTGTAATTCAATTCCGTTGTTGGCTTTGGATTTGCATTACGCCAACGAGTAAAAATTTCAGTGCGTTTTTCTCGGTTCACAGTTTTTTCTATTTACAGCTTTCTTCAGGGTCAACGTTTTAGGAGTCTTGTTGTTTTTTTGCTTGTGCTCGTTTTACAGCAGCCATGATATCAAGTTTTAGATCATCACTACTTGCTTGACGCATTTCTTTGAGTTTTTTGTTAGCAGCAATGGATTTAGCTCTGGCGTCTTCACGAGCCAGTTTAGATTGAGTTTGTTCTCTAGCTTTGGCAGTCTGTTCCGGGCTGTACTCTGTCCACCGCCAATGCGGTCCAGGCTTTTGTTCTGTCTCTTGGCCAGAATCTTGTTCAGAGACAAGTTCCATACGAATGCAATCGACAGGGCAAGGATCAACGCATAAGCCACAGCCAGTACAATCGTCACTGAGAACAGTATGGATATGTTTTGCTGTGCCAATAATGGCATCTGTTGGACATGGTTTGATGCACATCACACAGCCGATACAACGATCCTCATCAATGACGGCAACTTCTTTGGCTTTGTGTTCACCATATTTGGGGTTGAGGGGTTTACCCATTTTCCCCAGTAAAGCTGCTAAACCGCGAATGGTGGTATCGCCACCAGGAGGGCATTGATTGATGTCTGCTTCGCCTTTGGCAATGGCTATAGCGTAGTCAAGACAGCGGGGATAGCTACATTGAGTGCATTGTGTTTGCGGCAGCCATTCATCTATGGAATGAACTTTTTGATCGAAATCAGAATCTGTCACAAGCTAAGACCTATCACTCATCACCTATCAATGGAGGTTATTTAACTTTATACCCTGGAAGCGCGCCTTCATGTGGCTCGAGAATAAATAAGTCTTCGCCACCAGGGCCTGCTGCTAACACCATGCCTTCAGACAAGCCAAAACGCATTTTGCGTGGTGCAAGGTTTGCCACCATAACGGTATGTTTGCCGATTAAATCTTCTGGTTTATAGGCAGATTTAATTCCCGCGAAAACATTACGTGTCTCACCACCAATGTCGAGAGTCAATTGCAGCAATTTATCTGCTCCTTCGACATGCTCGGCGTTGGCAATTTTAGCAACTCGTAAGTCAATTTTCGCAAAATCATCAAAACTGATCGTTTCAGCAATGGGGTCATCTGCGAGTGGTCCTGAAACGACTTGAGTATCTTCTTCTTTTAAGCTTTCTTGGCTATCTTCAATCATTTTTTCTATGGACTCCGCTTCTACACGAGTCATTAACGGTTTGAATTTATTAATGTTGTGATCTAACAGTGGTGTGTGAATATCAGCAAAGCTGAGTTGATCGATATTTAAAAAACCTTCAGCGTGTTTGCTAAGTTCTGGTAAAACAGGTTTTAGTAAAATAATCAAAGCACGGAAACAGTTAAGACCCATCGTGCAGACATCTTGCACTTGGTCGACTAAGGCATCGTCTTTGATCATTTGCCATGGTTTATTGTCATCAATATATTGATTGGCCTTGTCAGCCAATGCCATGATTTCGCGCATTGCTTGTGAATACTGGCGATTTTCATAACGCGTGATAATAGATTCTGATGCATCTGTAAACGCTTGATACAGTTCTGGTTCAGAAAGTTCATTGGAAAGTTTTCCATCAAAACGTTTATTAACGAAACCGGCGCAACGAGACGCAATGTTGACGACTTTGCCTACTAAGTCTGAATTGACTCGTTGGCTGAAATCTTCAAGATTTAAATCGATATCGTCAACGCCATTACCCAATTTCGCTGCAAAATAATAACGTAAGTACTCAGGGTTTAAGTGTTTTAGATACGTTTTAGCATTGATAAAAGTGCCCCGAGATTTGGACATTTTAGCGCCATTAACAGTTAAAAAGCCGTGACAAAAAACGCCATTTGGTTCACGTAAGCCAGCACCTTTAAGCATCGCTGGCCAAAATAATGTATGGAAATACGCAATGTCTTTGCCAATGAAGTGATAAAGCTCAGTTTCACTACCTTGATTCCATACTTGATCGAAATCTTCTTCGGGTGTGTCACTATTGTTCGTTAACCAATGCTTGTGGCTGGCCATATAACCAATAGGTGCATCAACCCAGACGTAAAAATATTTATCTTTGGCGCCTGGAATTTGAAAACCCCAATAAGGGGCATCACGACTGATATCCCAATTTTGTAAACCTGATTCAAACCATTCTTGCAATTTGTTAGCAATTTCAGGTTGTATGCTGCCTTTTTCTATCCATGCTTTTAAATAGTCTTCAAAGGCTCCTAATTTAAAGAAAAAATGTTCGGAATCTCTTTCTATAGGTGGCTTGCCAGATAAAGCCGAAACAGGGTTAATTAAATCGGTTGGCGAATAAGTTGTGCCACAAGCTTCACAATTATCGCCATATTGATCTTCTGTTTTACATTTTGGACAAGAGCCTTTAACAAAACGATCAGGAAGAAACATGCCTTCTTGCTCATCATAGGCTTGTTTGATGGTTTTGGTGACGATATAGCCATTGTCTTTGAGTTTAGTGTAAATCTCTTGGCAGAATGTTTCGTTCTCTGGAGAATGAGTACTGTAGTACTGATCAAAATTCACATGAAAGCCTGCAAAATCAGCTTGATGGTCGGCATTGACACGATCTATAAGTTCTTGTTCAGTAATGCCTTCACGTTTTGCTCGCAGCATGATTGGCGTGCCATGTGCATCATCAGCGCAAACATAAGTGCAATCATTGCCACGCATATTTTGAAAACGCACCCAGATATCTGTTTGGATATATTCAACAAGATGGCCAAGATGAATATCACCGTTGGCATAAGGCAATGCGCTAGTGACTAAGATGCGACGATTTGATGATGTGTTTTGTGCTGACATGCGAGTAGTGTAAACCAAGATTTATACGCTTACTAAATAATAGCTAAAGTTACGTTTTTATGCGGGCTAGAAGGATGCGTAAAGTAACAGTTTTACCGACTTCTTACTAGAGCCTGTTTTTGTATTTTGAATCGATAAAGAGGGTATCTATAGTTCGTTTGTTCTCTGTGTTATATTAACCTTTACTTGAGCAATAATTTTTTTGATTATTCTTAATAGGTAAGTAAAGCTGTTTTTGAAAGATAAATTAGGATAAAAGGTGAATTGGGAATAGTTTATCAATACTGTAAGATGTAATTAACTGCTTATAGAGCTTAAGAAATGTGAGTGAAGCCTATGTTTAAAAAAGATCGTATTAGGTTTTTTAATAACCTCAAAATTCATAAAGACATTTTTTCCAAGTTTTTATTGGTAGGAATGTCTATATTCATGTTGTTGTTGGCAAATACCGTATCTTCTCAATCTCAGAATGCTTCTCCACAAGAGCTTAAGCAGCCTATGGTAAGCCATATTCTTTCTAGTGTTTTTGTGACACGTTCTAATAAAAATATCCCTGTTGAAGAAGGCCAATTTTTAGCTTTAGATGATACTGTTCGTACTGGTGAAGATTCGGTGCTCCGTATTTTGTTTCCAGATGGAACAACGGAAACATTGTGTGAAAATACGACATATCGTGTACAAAAAAGTGGTTCTGAAATTTATGAAGACGATGATGCTAATCGTCGTGAAAACATTATTTCGGCACTAACACGCTGTAATATTCGTCCTCGATTTATTGAACGCTGCCGTTCTGATACAGGCTTTATCTCTCGTTATACTAAAGCAGGTGAACGTGGCAAAGTTGGTGGACAATCTCAATTACCAGAATCTCTCCCTGAAAGCCAAGTAACTGAAGGTCAGGCGCTAAATAACAATATTGAAGTTGATGATAAACCACGGCTACAAGGTTTAAATAACTCAAGCAGGTGTACAACAGGTGAGCAGTTGTTCACAAATTATGTGTTTATTCCTCAATCAACCATTGAAACTCCTGTTGTGAGTCCTAGGGTTCCTCAACCTCCACAAACTCCAGTCACTGTGCCAGAAAGTGGTGGCAGTCCAGTTAAATAATTCAGCTACTTTTTAGTAGAGTTAAATCGCCTTATCAATGGATGATTAAATGGCCAATATAGTCGTTTTTACCTTATCTATTGTGCTGTTTATCGCATTATTATTGGTGAAAGGTGGAGCAGTAACACACGTTTTTTTAGCATGGAGTGGAGTCAGCATAGTAAGTGCTTTATTTCTACAATCTTGGGCGATGAAAAGCGATGCAGTGACAAAAGTATCATTCTGGAAGAGTTCTAACGTCTCTTTTACTATGCCGATATGTTTAATGTTGTTACTACAGTGTTGGTTGGCGTTACAAATTGTATTTGGAATTTCTCAAGATTTGCAATCCAGTATTGATGATGCACTTTTAGGGCTTGGGTTTTTGTCGTTCTTGATAGTGTTAGCGTCGTTGAAATGGTCTCTACTTACAATGAAATATTTTCTGTTTAGTGTATTCATGATTGCTTCGATGCAAGCTGTCTACGGTTTATGGGTATTTTTGACACAAAGTAATGTCATTTTATGGATGGAAAAAATACATTATTTGGATAAACCGACAGGCACTTTTGTTAATGCCAATCATTTTGCTGCCTACTTGTCGTTGATATTTGTTTTATTGATCGCGTTTATGGCATGTAAACAGCAACAACAAATACGGCATCAAAATACTAGGCAAACAATATTTAACTTATTTGAACAGTTATACAGCGTATTTGCGATATGCGGGGTTACATTGCTTGTGGCTATTTTGGCTACGCGTTCGTTTGGAGGTATAGGTAGTTTGTTAGTGACAATATTGGTTGCTTTGGCTGTGTTGTTGAAGCAAAAAATCAGTCAGAAAGTATTTCGACGAGAGTTGATAATTCTTTCATGCATGGCGTTAATGGTGTTGTTGATTGTATTTTTGATTATTGCGTTTAGTGATTATTCAATCTTACAGAAGGAGTTCGATTCTATCGCTTTTACCATTGAACGCCGCCTAGAAATTTCCACTGCCGCCTTACGAATGGTTGCTGATAATTGGTTGTTAGGAGTTGGTGCGGGTGGGTTCTATTCTAGCTTTTCACAGTATCGGGATATAACGGTTGGTAATAGCTTTTATCATTTTGCACACAATGATTATCTGCAATTTTGGGCTGAATACGGACTAATAGGTGTAATGTTGTGTGTGGCATTTGTGGCAACTTGTTTACACCTTAATTGGAAAATTTTACAGCAGTCTAAAAATGTTTATAGACGTAGTTTTGCTTATGCAAGTTTCTATGGGACTGTATTATTAGGCATTCATTCATTGGTCGATTTCCCTTTACAAGTTCCCGCATATGCTTTGTTGTATTTAACGATTCTTTGTTTTAATGTCATGACATATAAGGAAAAAAGCTAGGGAATACTGCTATTCATAAGATTAAATAATGATGCAAAATAACTATGTCAAATAACTATTCCAGATAGTAATGTCTCAAAGAAAAACTAAAGATTTATTGATAGTGATCGTCAATTATTTTATGGCAGATGATTGTCGCCGTTTAATTGAATCTATTTTGCTGGCTAGACCGGCCTCATTATTACGGATTATATGTGTTGATAATTCTTGTGATTTACAACAATTGGAAGCACTTAAACAATTACAACAACTCGAAAGCGTTCAGGGAAAGAGTGAATTAGTTGTTTACGCTAATACAGAAAATAAAGGTTTTGGAGCGGCTATTAATGCTGTTGTAACTGATCAATTAGCAACGGATACGTCAATAGCAAAAATATTATTGATTAATCCTGATGTTGAGCTGCAATCAGATAGTTTGAATAGATTAATAAAGGGGGCTTCAAGTTGTGTTGATGCAGGAATTTGGGGAGGAGTGACGGTAGATGCTGCTGGTGAACCTGATGGTTTTCATGCGTGGCGTGAACCAACATTGTTACGAGAGCTCGCATGGGCCATTAGCGTATCTAAAATATTGCCAACGAATATGCTTGTTAGTGATTATCGTCGGTCACAGCAAGCTCATATGAACTTACAACATTACTCTGTTGATGCTATTTCTGGGTGTTTTTTATTAATAGATGCTCACTTATGGAAAGACTTAAAAGGTTTTGACGAACGCTTTTTTTTGTATTCAGAAGAGATTGACTTATGTCATCGAGCACGAAAAAAAGGTGCTAACCCTCAAGTGATTAATGATGTTAAGTTCAAGCACGCAAGAGGTACTTCAAATCACGATTTATCGAGAATGAAGATGCTACTAAACAGTAAATTGCTTTATTGGCAAAAACATCATGGGCTGATTAAAAAATACATTGTTCAGATGATATTTGCCTTGGCTTATTTAGTACGTGGTGTAATATTTTCAGTATTGCCAGCACGGCGAAAACAAGCGAAAAATATGCTGTTATTGAGCTGGGATCTATTATTAGATAAAAATCTAAACAAGCAGCTAAATAAAGCCTTGGTTGATCATTAATGCAATTTATTAATTGGGCCATACAATTGATGAGGCGTCATGCTGTATTACTCATGACTAGCATGGCAGTAACTGGTTTTTTCATGTTGTATTTGAGTGTGCAAAACGATTTTCATTCGTCTGCCTTATTTTTATTTAAAGCCATTTTTTTGCCACTGTCGTTGATGTTTTTAGTAAAGATGTGGTTAATGGCTTTGCTGGTTACTAAAACAATTACTAGGAAAGGACAAGCAAGGCCTTATCGAAAATGGCCTTTAGGTGTTGCCTTATTAGTAAGCTTAGTATTTTTGCCGCAGTTATTACCTAATTGGCAACGCAATATCAACTTCTCAGAACAAGCTAATGAACAAGGGTTTAAGGTTGCGACCTTTAGCGCTATGACGCGGTCTCGGAATGCCCAAGATATAAAAACGTTTATACAAGCTCATCAACCACAGGTGTTGTGTTTGCAAGAAGTGACTGATGAAGACTTGCAAATTTTGTCTGATATGTATCCTTTCCAAGCAAAACATGGTGGTGCAGGTTTAGTTATTTTAAGTCAATTTCCGCATAAAAAACCTGTCGATATTGATGAAGAAAGTCCTGAAATCAAACTCGTAAAAAATCCAATTCAATCTGTAGAGGTAGAATTTTCAGAACAACAACGGATACGAATTTTAAATATCCATATGCCAAGGCAATATCGAAAAGGCGATGGGTATTTTTCGAAATCCTTGGAAGCAATTCGATTGCACGCCGATACCACATTACCTATTATTTTCTGTGGTGATTTTAATACGACACCACGTAACACTTTATATACTCATTTAACCCAGCAATTAGGCTTTGTTGATGCGCAGCATAATCAAGCGTGGCAATATGGTTTTACTTTTCCAAATGACAATCGACGTTTGGCTCTTTTTGGAACATGGTTGAGAATTGACTATCTATTTTCAAGAGGTTTTTTGGGAGGGGCGACTCAAGTCATCAACGTTTCTAATTTGAGTGATCATAAAGCAGTATTATCAACGTTTCTATTAGCTGATAAATAGCTTATTTAATAAAAATATGTTGCTTGAGCTTAAGGTTATTATTGCTGCAATTAAGGCTGATTTTTCAGGCTTGGATCAGTCCGAGTTGGTCGAATGGGAAAAAGAAACGTCTCAACTCGATATTCCTTATTTATTTGAATTGGCTCATCATCATGGTTGTGTTTGGGAGGTAGCCGCATATTGTAAATTTCACCAGTTATTAGATGAAAATCAACAACAAGCGGCCCGTGAATTTTCAATGCAATCAACGGTTCATTCAATGCGCCATGAACAGCAACTCACGAAAGTGTTAGAAATTTTTGACGATATCAATATTCGTTATGCATTATTAAAGGGTGCGGCTATTTATCCACAATTTCGTGCTAGCTCACAACAAGGCTCACGACAAAGTGCTGATATTGATTTATTGGTAGACCCAAAAAACATTAGTAAAGTAGTAAATGCTTTATTAAAAGAAGGTTTTCAGTGTGATGATTCGAATAATGCATTGCGAATCGCAGAGTTTGTTCAACAACATGAGAAGTGGTTCAAGCAACGAGATCTGTCACTTTCCTTGCCTGATCAATCAATTAGTATTGATCTGCATTGGCAGGTCGCTTATCCATTTTCGCTGCCGATGGAAACCATGGAGGTGTTAACTAGAACTGAAAAGGTGATTATTCAACAACGTTCAGTAGAATGCTTATCATTTGAGGATCATTTTATTTTGTTGTGCATACATGGCTATTTAGATCGTTTTTTTATCTTGAAGCACTTGGTAGATATCTATTGGGCAAAACATCATCCGCGGTTTGATTTTAAAACGATACTTGATCAAGCTAAAAGGTATGGTGTAGCAGAGCAAGTAAGATCAACGTGTGCCACTGCTGATTTGTTTTTTGACCAAATAGAGACAAACAATCGATATGCACTGTCTGTATGGCAGCGCTATGAGCAGCATGCTGGTAAACCTCCTAGAATGCATCCAGGTCATGGTAAGTGGAGTTATAGAGATCAAATAGCTTATATCCAGCATCAAATACAGACTCGCAGTCAAAGTGCTTCCTTATTTGCACCGCTAGTGCATCGATTAAAATATGATGGTTCTATGCTTAACGCAGTACCCAAAGGAGCTTCAGTTTGCTTGTGGTGGGTTGTTGCTTACATTAAAAAAGTCTTGAAGCTATTATGAAGTCTTTCTAATAAACTGTATTGCTACGAAATACTTCGATGATTGTTTTGAGTAAGATGCGAAGGTCTAAGAAAATTGACCATTTTTGAATGTATTCAATATCATAACGAACACGACGTTTCATTTTTTCAAGCGTGTCAGTTTCACCTCTGCATCTATTGACCTGTGCCCAGCCTGTCATGCCAGGTCTAATAGTATGTCTGGACATATAGCCATCAATTTTGTCGCGATAGTATTCATTGTGAGCCACGGCATGAGGCCGCGGACCGACTAAAGACATAGATCCACACAAAACGTTGAATAATTGAGGTAACTCATCAATAGAATAGCGTCGGATAAACCGGCCAATTTTTGTAACTCGTGGATCGTTTTTAGTTGCTTGCTGGACAATATTTCCGTCATCTGAGCTAGTCATTGAGCGAAATTTCCAGACATCAATTTCTTTGCCATCTAATCCATAACGACGCTGTTTGAAAAGTATTGAACCTTGAGACCCTGTCTTAATTAAAATAGCAATAATTAGAAGGAGTGGGCTCAATAGTAATAACATAAGACTTGAGATAACAATATCTTCAAGGCGTTTGAGTGAAGCTTGGCTGTGTTTCAATGGAGATGCCGACAGATCAATCACTGGCAAGCCCGCGGCTTCTTCGATCGCATAATCAGTCAGATTGAACCCCATTAAGTCAGGCACTAAATAAACGTTCACAGCAGTATTCTGCAGCGCCTTATGAATGCCTTCTATTTTGCTTGCTTCTTGTAATGGTAAAGCAATCCAGACTTCGTGAATGACGTCTCCCGTTTGCCTATTTTTCTCAATAAAGTTTACAAGGTCATTAACAGGTCCTTGAACTGAAAGATGTTTGTATTCATGCCCACGAGGTTTTGAATCTGAGAAAAGAGCGACTGGTTTATATCCTGACCAGCTTTCTTCTAACATTGCATCGCAAGTCATCTCTCCCAAAGGGCCAGCACCGACAATTGCTACTCGGGTTTGATTAAATCCAGATCTGTGCCTGTTTTGGGCAAACTTCCATATCATAAAACGATAACTAGCCATGAGAATAAATGCGCTACTCATGGTTAAGCCTAACCATAGACGTGAAAAACTACCCCCTGATTTGCTAAAAAACGTTAACAGACTGGCAATTAAAACAACCAATAATAAGCTTAAAAATAAACTTGCTAAGTCTTTGTCTAAACGTTGGCCTTTTTTGCGTTGATATAAGCCAGTAATAGAAAAAATATTAATAGAGAGTAAGACTAAGATTGTAATGAATAGTTGATATGATGCATTGAGGGCTAACGCAGGGTTACGCAGTTTAAACATCAGTAAACTACATCCAATTAATACGATAACATCGAATAAAACCAAGCCAAATCGACTGCTAGTCGGGTTTTGAGTAGTAATACGAGGTTTGTTCGACATGAGTTTATTGTAAACTGCCACCCTCAACTTATGGAATAAAAAATTAAATTATCTCGTTATGTTTGCCGGATGTATTGAAAAAAAGTCTGCCGATTTCAGTGTTAGTTCCAACTTGTTGGAACAAATGTCTGTTGGAGGCTTGGCAAAATTCCCCAAAAAACATAGTACTTGTTGGGAAAGTACTTTCGGAGAAAGTTGTAATTTAACGCTTATTGAGCAAAGTATTCATGAGAATGAAAGCCTAACGATTGAGTGTGTGAATGATGTTTTGGTAGTTGGCTGGTTAAGAATTGATAATAAGGAAGAGCTCTATTCATTATTAAAACTATCGAACAAAACAACAGACCGCCGGCTAATAATAGAACTTTATGAACAGTTTGGAGAGCGGCTGTGTCAGCACTTGTATGGTGATTATTCTTTTGTTGTTATTGATCTGAAAAAGCAAAATTGTTTATTGTGTCGAGACCATATGGGGGTGAGGCCTTTATATTATTACCAAGATGATAAGCGATTAATTTTTTCGACAAGCATGGTTGTTTTTTTTGAATTTGATTCATTAAAAATCAAATTTTCAGAAGAATATATTGCACGATACTGCGCATCTTGTGCAACTGACTGGACGTTGACTGCATACGAACAGTTATTTAAGTTGCAACCAGCGCATGTTGGTGTATTTTCTTTAAAAGCATTTGTGAATAGCTCCGAAACTAACTTTCAAGTTGCTCAAATCTTATCTATTGAATCGTATTTTCAGTTTGATAATGATAAACGCGTTTTTTTCGATTCTGAACAAGGCTATATTGATCGATATAAATATCTCCTTGATGAATCAGTTCGTTGTCGTGTCGAGGATGTTGATGGCGCACTGGCATGTGAATCATCTGGTGGAATTGATTCATCAACAGTGACGGCGATTGCAGCGAAACATATCTCTTCATCAGAAGAAATGCTTCATGCTTTTGGTTTTGTTACAGAGTCTCAAGAAGAAGAGTGTATTCAGATGATGAGCGATTATCTTCATTTAAATCACACTCATCTGATTAAAAATAATGAAGAAGATAATCAATTGATTCAGAAAGCAATTGATGGATTTAGTGACTATTCGGCAATGCCGATTACAGCTCATATAGCTCCAGTTCATGCGCCGATATATCATAGAGCTAAAAGCGTTGGAGCGAAAATTTTGTTATCAGGTTTTGGCGGTGATGAATTTGTCACTATTTATGGTGCAACAGCCAGAGTTGAACTTTTCAAACGGCGTCAATGGAATCAATGGTTTTCTCTTTTTCAAGGTAATTTTTTGACAAAAAAGTTACGAGCGTTCAAATGGTTGTCACGCTTTTATATCAATCAAAATAGATTTGAAACGGCAAAATCTTTATTAAGTTTAGCTCGCCATTGTTTAGATAATAAAGTGATTAAAAATGCTGTCAGTGATAAATATGGTATTGAAAAAATAATCATTAATCGAAGTTCCTATGATGCAGGATGCACTAGTGTTAATGAGTTTGCACTGAAAAATAGATGGTCACCAGATATGGTTGCGCGTTTAGAAGAGTGTTCTTTGGCTGCAGCCTCTTGTGGCTTAGAGTATCGATGGCCATTATTGGATGTTAGATTGATAGAGTTCTTTTTATCAGTACCTGCGGAATTTAAACTTAAAAATGCGCTTCCACGTTATCTTCATCGCAAGGCTATTCAAGGCTTAGTGCCTGAGCATCTCATATGGAAGGATAAGGATATGGGTGGGCCACTGATGTCTCAAAATGATGTGCTTAGGTCAACGGAGTTTAACGCTCAATTCAATAGTGCTGCAATGACGTTTGAAAACCTTCACCCTGAGGTGCAGAGCGTTATTGATAAGCAGAAATGGCTTACACTGAAAATGCGATTAAAGGACAATATTTCCGAAGATGAGCGTCAAATCATCATGCAAAAAATGATGTTTATAATGCTTCCAATTCTATCGTTGAGTGAATGGCTTAAAGGCTTTAAGAAAGCATAATACGCTTATCAATATGCTCAATAGTCGTATCATTATGGGCAATCACTATAATTGTTAATTGACCATTTAGTTGAACTAGGGCATCACGAATTTTAAGCTCATTATGTCGATCCAGAGCGCTGGTAGCTTCATCAAGTATTAATACATTAGGCTTTGATAGAAGCGCTCGTGCTAGCGCGATACGTTGGCGCTCCCCTCCCGATAGTTTTACACCATTGTCTCCAATGAGGGTATCCAAACCTTCAGGGAGATTTCTTACAAACTCATCAGCTGCAGATAAGCGTAACGCATTCCATAACTCATCTTCATTGAATTTTTCATCGAATAGAAGCGTCAAATTATTTCGAACCGTATCATGGAAGAGATACATATCTTGCGTGACATAGGCGACTTTTTTTCTCCAAAAATGTCTATTGCTATCGTCTATTATTTGCCCGTCTACAATTAAATCCCCAGAACTTGGTTTGCTTAGACCTGCAACAATATCCGCAATCGTTGATTTTCCTTTTCCTGAGGGTCCTGTGATAGCAATGCTTTCATTGAATTGAATATCCGCATTGATATCTGTAATGGCGTCAATGTTTTTCGAAGGATAACGGTAATGAAGATTCTTTAGTTGTATTGAATGATTGAACTCTAATGAAAAACTATTCTCATTTTCAGTATTTTTTTCAGCATGCAGTGATAATTGTTCTGTTTTTTCTAGTAAATCCATATAGGTAGGTGCCTGATAAATGAGCTGCATGACGGTATTTTGCATGCCGCTGATTTGAGGCATAAGGCGAGAAAAGATAAATAGCACAACCAGTAGATTTGCAATTGGCAGCTTCAACCATTGAATTGCAACATAAAATAAAACAGTAAAAATGACTGCGGCACCGACTAAATTTACAAATCGGGTCAATGAACTATAAATGGTCATTTTTACTTGTTGTTCTTCTAGCTTAACGCTAGCGGATTGCATTTTCGATAAGCACTTTTCCTCAGCAGAGAAGCTCTTAATGATTTTAAGGTTGCTGATTTGTTCGAAAACATCACGAAATATGTCTATGTTGGCTGTTAGCTCAATGTTGCCGCTGCGATGAATCAATGCATTGATAGGCAACATAATCAGTATGAGAAGCACTGCTAAAGAAATGGCAAGTATCGTGAGCAGAGGTGAGACAAATAGGGCAAGGCAGATGTAAACCGAAACTAGTATGGCATTGCTGCACAATTGGAGAAGTTGTTGCAAGCTATAGCCGGCCATTTCAACTTGTCCAGTAACCAATCGGATGAAATCGGGCATGTGTTCTTGATTCAAGTATTGCCATTCACTGTAAAACAACTTGCGATACAAGCGGCTTCGAAGCAGAAGTATGAAGTCTCGCTGTAACCTGACTGACATGATGGAATCTATGAAGCTGATGATTGCTTTTGAAACGACAATACATAAATACAAGATCAATACGGTTAGTAAATCCAAAGAAATGCCGAATTGCTTGAAAAAAGTGGTGATCTTTTCACCGATGTTAGCGCCAAAATTTGCAGAGCTATTCAGGTTGTTACCTAGATCTACATTAATCGCTTCTAGTAGAGGGATAATAAATAAAATACCGAAACTTGCAGTAACACTGCTTAATAGCATGAAAAAAATCACCAAAGTGATTCGCTTTGGAGCAAACTGCCAAAAATCCTTAATTAGCGGTTTTAATTTAAATAGAAGCCTGAAGTTCATATCAATTTTATATCTTGGGGCGGGTAAATGTGGCTGTCACAATATAACCATTGTCAGCGACCTTGCCACCAATAATGCAATGTTCTCCAACAGTGAGCCATGCATGAGCCTTCATTGAGTTTGGAGAGTGCTTATCTATCATTGAACCTAAGTAGAAAATCGATGGAATACGATAGAAGGATAAAATCATATTGGTGCAAATAGCTTCAGTGAGACATTTGCATTCCCAAGGGACGCCTCGACAGACCGCCTCAACAATCCTGGCAATACGCCAAGCTTTTAGTGTTTGTTGTTTAGAGCTTAAGTTGCAAAGCATGATATTTCCCGCATGATGTCCCATGAAAATATGTAAATGCTTGGCCTTAAAGAAGCGGATTAATACCCATATTCCAAATGAACTAAATATAGAAAAGCAAAACCATAGTTTACGTTCAAACGGGAGTGTTAAAAAATAGTGAAGCTTTTGCTTAAGAGTCATTTTAGACATTAAGTACGATTACTCGACAATAATAATTAATTCGTCAGCAATTAACCCTTCAATGAAAGGCTTAATATCGTTTAAACATTGTTCTGGCTTTACATTATATTCTTGAATCAAGATATCTCTGACTTCAATAATCGTATGTTTTTTTTCAAGGATATTCCAAATTCTGGTCGCAATTTCATCTAATCCAAAGTAGTTATCCAACGATTTATTCATCATGACCGTTTCGCCATCAAATTCACGTGCATTAATAGCAGAGTCTTGTTTAAGGAGAGTAGAGTCGTTTATTTGAACTGTCATAATAGTATTTGATGTTTTATGATTTAACATTATAGCGGGTAAAATTTGTTATGCTTAAATCGTGATAGTTTTATTCTTTGATGAACAGTTAATATGCAAGATAAAAAAGAAAAGAACAAAGATCAAGAATTTGATCGATTAGTGTGGAGTATTCCGAAATGTTTTGTTTTGGATGTTGGCTTGACTGCTGGGAA
>CALKZN010000054.1 GCA_938002995.1 uncultured Arenicellaceae bacterium
CAAACATTAGCTGCTTTGGAAGTGCCGCAGGGCTTTGTTTATTTGATTACGGATGTCACCGATGATCCGGCAATGATCATATTAATTATGATTGCTATACTCATTCTTGCAGGCACAGTGATGGAGACCACGCCAAACATTGTTATTCTGGCGCCTATCATGTTGCCATTGGCTCAAGAAATTGGCATGCATGAGATACATTTTTGTATCATGATGGTCACTGCACTAGGAGTTGGCTTTATCACTCCGCCATTAGGACTGAATTTATTCGTCGTATCAGGTATATCTGGTACACCGGTTTTATCAATAGCGCGCTATGCGGTCCCATTTGTTTTAGCGATGTTAAGCGTTGTTCTGATATTAGCCTTTGTACCGAGTCTATCTCTTTGGGCGATTACTTAAATATTTTTTAAACACAGGTACTTTAGAATATCAGTGTTAAAAAATGCTACTTTAAACAGTAATAAAAATACTTTAAAACATTTTGGAGAAATGAAATGTCAGTCACTTACTTAAAAAAAGCGAAGAAAAATGCCTCTACAGGTGAGGACAATACTCGTGAAATCGTATCAACAATGCTTGCAGAGATTGAAGCGGGCGGCGAGCAAAGATGCATTGAGTATGCGAAAACTTTAGATAATTTCAGTGGCAACATTGTTGTTACTGAAGAAGAGATAGCAGAAGCGGAAGCTCAACTTTCGCAACAAGTGAAAGACGATATTCGTTTTGCTTATGACCGCGTATATAACTTTGCCTTAAAGCAGCGTGAAGCTTTGATTGACTTTGAAACAGAGTTGTCTCCAGGTTTATGGGCTGGCCAACGTCAAATCCCAATGCAAGCAGCTGGGTGCTATGTGCCCGGTGGTCGTTATTCACATGTTGCCTCAGCAATTATGTCGATCGGTACTGCCAAAGCAGCTGGCGTAGATCATGTAATTGCATGTTCACCACCAAAACCTGGCGGCGGAGTTCATACTGGTATTTTATATACGGCAAACCTATGTGGCGCTGACACAATTTTAGCGCTTGGTGGTGTTCAAGGTATTGCCGCTATGGCATTTGGCTTATTCACCGGCAAGCCTGCTGATATTTTAGTAGGCCCAGGCAATCGCTTTGTCGCAGAAGCAAAACGTATGTTATACGGACGTGTGGGCATTGACTTGTTTGCTGGTCCAACAGAAATTGCCATCATCGCTGATAAAGACGCAGATGCAGACCTTATCGCCTGTGATTTAGTTGGCCAAGCTGAGCATGGTCCAGATTCACCAGCATGGTTGTTCACCACTGACAAAGCTTTGGGTGAGAAAGTGATGGAATTGATGCCTGAGTATATTGAAAAATTACCAGAAACTGCCCGTAATGCTTCAAGAGCCGCGTGGGCGGATTATGGCGAAGTGATTTTGTGCGATAGCGATGAAGAAATGGCTGTCATCAGCGACAAATATGCCGCAGAGCACTTAGAAGTGCATTGTGATAATTTGGATTGGTGGGTAGAACGTTTACGTAACTATGGCTCATTGTTTGTTGGTGAAGAAACGACAGTAACGTTTGGTGATAAATGTTCAGGTACTAACCATATTTTGCCAACTAAAGGCGCTGCTCGTTACACTGGCGGCCTATCGGCAGGCAAATTTATCAAAACTGTTACCACTCAACGTATGACCAAAGAGGCAAATCGTGAAGTTGCCGCTGCAGCTGCAAGAATTTCACGCCTAGAAGGCATGGAAGGGCATGCGCGCAGTGGTGATGATCGTTTGGCGAAGTATTTCCCAGACGAAACGTTTAATTTACAACCGTAAAAACTTTAAAGCGGTTTTTTGTATAACTAAATAATATAGCTACAGGTAGCTATACAGAACGAAGAAGTGTAAATGACGACATTATTTAATTTGGCTGGAAAGGTTGCGCTAATCACTGGCGCAACCTCAGGTATTGGCACTCAACAAGCCTATGCTTTATCGGCAGCTGGCGCTGCAGTAGTGTTATTGGGAAGGCGTGAAGATCGACTGCATAAAGTCTGTGAAGATTTGCATCAGCTAGGCCGAGAAGCCAGCTATGTACAGGCAGATTTAATTAATGAATCAGAATTGGATAGGGTTGTTCAACAATGTTTATCTTTTCATTATAAGGTTGATATTTTGTGCAACACCGCTGGAGTTAACCTACGCCAGCACGCGGACGATGTATCTGTTGAAGGCTGGGATCAAACCTTGGCTTTAAACCTGAAGATTCCTTTCTTCTTGGCGCAAAAATTAGTACCCAATATGCGCGAAAGAGGTTGGGGGAAAATTATTAACGTGGCTTCACTACAATCTGAAAGAGCCTTTGCAAATGGCATAGCCTATGGCGCATCTAAAGGTGGTGTGTCCCAATTAACCAGAGCCATGGCAGAAGCTTGGTCAGTGGATGGCATCAACTGTAATGCCATTGCTCCTGGGTTTTTCCCAACAGAACTGACACAGGCGGTTTTTGATCAAGAAGAATTATCTGGAAAATTGGCAGAACAAACTGCAATTGGACGTAATGGTGAATTAAGTGATCTAGATGGTGTCTGTGTGTTTTTAGCCAGCCATGCCTCAGACTATGTGACAGGACAGGTGATTTATATTGATGGTGGCTTTACTGCCAAATGATCGTTTAAAAGAACAACATTCGAACAAAAAGATACACAGGAGAGAGTATGAAAGCATTGGTTTATACAAACACACAAGAAATGACTTATCGGGATGAGCCTTTACCAACACCGCCTGCAGGTCACGTTGTGATGGATGTATCAGCCGCTGCTATTTGTGGTTCTGACATGCATGCCTATCATGGTCATGACGAACGCCGCGTTCCTCCGCTGATTCTTGGTCATGAAGTCTGTGGCATAGTGCGAGAAGGAAAATATACTGGACAACGCATGGTTATCAATCCCTTGATGACCTGTGGCATCTGCCATGATTGCATGAGTGGTCGCAGTAATTTATGCCATAAGCGAGAATTAATCGGCATGTATCTGCAAGGCGCATTAGCCGAAAAAGTCGCGATTGATGAACGCAATTTATTAGCAATTCCTGATGATATGGACCCTATTAAGGCAGCGCTCACTGAACCTACAGCAACCGCTTTACACGCAATTGTGTTGGTCGAACGCATCGCTTATAGACCTTTGTCTGAAATGCGCTGTTTGATCATGGGTGGGGGAGCTATTGGTCTGCTAGCGGCTTTGATTTTGAAAGCAAAAGGCTGTTTCAATGTAGACATGGCTGAAACTAATGCATTGAGGCGTACCAGTGTGAATGCTCAGGATTGCGCAACCACGTATGACCCCATCGCTGACAAAGCACCGCATAATGGTAATTATGACGTTGTATTTGATTGTGTTGGCGCAGGAGCGACTCGAAAAAGTGCTAGTGAGGCAGTTCGTCCGGGTGGAATCATTTCACATGTAGGCCTACAAAATACTGAAGAAGGCTTTGATAGTCGTCGTATTACTTTGCAAGAACTCACTGTTCTAGGAAACTATTGTTACAGCATGGCAGACATGCAAGCGTCCATTGATATGCTTTATAACGAGCAGTTGGGTGATTTAAACTGGGTTGATGTCAGACCTTTATCCAAAGGTGCCGAAGCGTTTTCTGACTTACATTTAGGTAAGGTTGCTGCTGCTAAGATTGTATTACGACCTGATCATTTGATGTCATAGGTCATATTGTAATTTTCAAGTTATCAAAGCTTATGAATAGCCTTTATTAATTTGCTTGAGTTTTTCTAAAAACGCCTGTTTTTCTTTTTGATTAGTAGCTTCAAAAGAAAATTTGTTATGAAAAAATATCGTTAAATTGGCATAGTCATTGCTCACGCTAATAGTGTAACCGTCGTGGCTGGTAATGGCGATTAGCCCGCTTAATTCAAAACCTAAATTGGTTTTATTGCCATTTTTCCTAATTTTTTCAAATACTTGCAAGGCTTCTCTAATAATTATTTTATCTTCCATAATTCTCTCTTAATAAAACCTTGACCAGTTTGTTTAAACTACTTATAGGCTACTGCATCTAGTGTGAATGAGTCATGTTTTATTCATCACTTGGATGTTTTAGTCCCACCAAAGCTCGGCCTTCAGGTGTTTTAATCGAAAAATCAGTCCCCGCAAAATCTTCGCCTTGCTCGGTACATAAGAAGGCAATAGCTTTAGCTGGCCATTCTGGAGGAATATGCGTTGTCCAATCTAGTTGACTCACTGGGTTCACGCCAGAATCTTTGATTGTTGACATCATGTCAGTAGCAACAGTGCCTGGGCTCAAACCAACGACTATAATTCCGTACTCGGCATATTCCTTATGTCCTGCCATAGTCAGCATTTTCACTGCTGCTTTTGAGGCGCAGTAATGACTCCAGCCTTCCAGTGCATTGTTCGCCGCACCAGAGCTTAAATTCACAATAACACCGCCGCCTTGCTTTTTCATATGAGGAATCACCGCACGCATGCCGTTATAAACACCCTTGATATTGATATCGATGGCTTTTGACCATTCTTCAGGGTCTGATTCATCCAACCGAGCGATAGGCTCGATCACGCCTGCATTGTTTACTAAGTAATCAATCGAGCCAAAAATGACCAATGTTTTCTCAATAACAGTGCGAACATCAGCATAACTAGCAACATCAGCGGTGAGGGCGAGGGCTTGTCCTTTCGCATTTTGAGGATTGTTGATTTTGCCAGCATGCATTTCAATCTGCTTTGACGATCTAGCAACAAGAACAACATTTGCGCCTTGTGCTGCGAATTGATAGGCAGTTGCAGCGCCAATGCCACGACTAGCGCCCAAAATGATGACAGTTTTATTTTCAAAAGAAGACATAATTTTTCTGATTTAATTTACCTTTACGTTAACGTAAAGTTTGGGTAAGATATTAAAAACAAAATCCAAGCGACTCGTTTATCAAAAAAAATAAAAAATACTGTAAGTAAAAGCTTTGAGCAGTTTATTATTGAAAGCGAATCATAATATTTGAACAAGGGTAATCTATGGAAAAACAATATTCAATTTCTGATTTAGCAAAAGAGTTTGATATTAGTAACCGAACGCTTCGTTTTTATGAAGAAAAAGGAATCTTGCAACCTACACGTAACAAGTCAACACGAATTTATAGCGCCAGTGATCGTGTGACATTGAGATTGTTATTAAGAGGTAAACGACTAGGTTTTAGCCTGCAAGAATGTGTCGATATCATTTCTATGTATGACCCTGAATCGGGTAGTGAAGCTCAATTGCAATCGCTGTTAGAAAAAATTCAAGAAAAACAGAAGCTTTTGAAACAACAACAAACGGACATAAAGCTGATGTTGATTGACTTGAAGTCTGCGGAGACTAAATGCTTAGAGTCATTAAAGTAACCTAGTAGATAACACGCAAAATAAATTTAAATAATCTTTAAAAAACAAAGACTAATAAGATAAACCTAATGGCAATTTTAAATAGTAAAATCGATACACAATCAGAGAGTTTCCTTGAAAATAAGCAGTACATGCAAGATCAAGTAAATGATTTAAACGAAAAAATTGCAGCAATCAAATTGGGTGGCGGTGAAAGTTACCAACAGCGTCATCAATCCAGAGATAAGCTGTTAGTCCGTGATCGAATTGATGTATTAATCGATCAAGGGTCACCATTTTTAGAATTGTCCCAATTAGCTGCCTATGAAGTTTATGAAGGTGAAAACGTCGCTGCAGCAGGTATCATCACTGGTATAGGTCGTGTTGAAGGCGTCGAATGCATGATCATTGCTAACGATGCGACTGTTAAAGGAGGCTCTTACTACCCTTTAACAGGCAAAAAACACATCCGTGCACAAACCATCGCTCAAGAGAATCACTTGCCATGTATCTATTTGGTCGACTCAGGTGGCGCCAACTTGCCACGCCAAGACGAAGTTTTTCCTGATCGTGAACACTTTGGCCGCGCATTTTTCAATCAAGCCAATATGTCTGCTATGAACATCCCGCAAATCGCCTGTGTCATGGGCTCATGTACAGCAGGTGGGGCTTATGTGCCTGCCATGGCAGATGAATCAGTCATTGTTAAAGAGAAAGGCACTATTTTTCTTGCTGGCCCACCATTGGTCAAAGCAGCCACGGGTGAAGTAGTCTCAGCCGAAGCATTGGGTGGCGCAGATGTACATTGCAGAACCTCAGGTCTAACTGATCACTATGCTGAAGATGACTATCATGCCTTGCAGATCACACGACAAATCGTGAGTAAGCTGAATCGCCCAAAAGCTCAACGAATAACCGTTAGAGAAACGATTGAACCCAAATACCCGATGGATGATGTTTACGGGATCATCCCTAAAAATGCCAAAAAACCTTACGATGCTAGAGAAATCATTGCACGCCTAGTGGATGGTTCTAATTTTGATGAATACAAAGCCCTTTATGGCTCAACCCTAGTTACTGGCTTTGCGCATTTGTATGGACAGCCGGTCGGAATTTTGGCGAATAACGGTGTGTTGTTCAGTGAGTCCGCCCAAAAAGGTGCCAATTTCATTCAATTGTGTGCACAACGTAAAATCCCATTGATTTTCTTACAAAATATCACCGGCTTTATGGTCGGTGAAAAATACGAATCTGAAGGCATCGCCAAACATGGCGCCAAAATGGTCAATGCAGTCAGCTGTGCCAAAGTGCCGAAGCTGACAGTCATAATTGGTGGATCGTTTGGTGCGGGCAACTATGGAATGTGCGGCAGGGCCTATGATCCTAGGTTCTTGTTTATGTGGCCGAACGCTCGCATCTCAGTGATGGGTGGCGAACAAGCGGCAGGAGTTATGACGCAAATCAAACAAGCGCAAATGGTCAAACAACAAAAAGATTGGAGTGATGTTGATCAACAAAGCTTTAAGCAAAAAATCATGGATCAATATGAGCATCAAGGACATCCTTACTATGCCTCAGCCAGACTGTGGGACGATGGTGTAATTGATCCTGCAGACACTCGATTTGTACTGGGTTTGTCATTGATGGCCTCACTCAATAAATCGATTGAAGATTCGCAGTTTGGCGTGTTCAGGATGTAAGGGCAAAGCTATGACTGACCAAAATAACAAAGATATTCAATCAGAGTTAGATCCTCGCGGCGTGGCAACTGTGACGCTATGTAGAGAGCAAAAACATAATGCTTTTGATGATCAAATGATTGCTGAACTAACGACTATATTTACCGAAATAGCGCAAAGTTCGGCTAAAGTGATGGTATTAGACGCTAAGGGGAGGAGTTTCTCGGCAGGTGCTGACTTGAATTGGATGCAGTGCATGATCGACTACAGCTATGAAGAAAATCGGCAAGATGCGCAAGGTTTGGCTTTGATGATGAAGACGCTCAATGACATGCCGATGACTACTATTGCCAAAATTGATGGTGCCGCTTTTGGCGGAGCATTAGGTTTGATTTGTTGCTGTGATATCGCGATTGGCTCTGAAAAAAGCTTGTTTTGCTTGAGTGAAGTCAAAATTGGCTTAATTCCAGCCACTATCAGTCCTTATGTCATAGCCGCGATTGGACAACGCGCAGCGCGGCGATACTTTCAAACAGCTGAAGTAATTGATGCCAACAAAGCATTACGTATTGGCTTGCTGTCTGAACTAATAGCCTCTGAAAAACTCGATGAGAAAGTTAGTGAGATCATCGAACTATTACTAGCCAATAGCCCACAAGCCGTCAGAGCTGCCAAACAACTGGTGTTTGATGTTCATGGTCAAGCACTCAGCGATGAATTGATAAAAGATACAACTGAAAGAATTGCTCGCATTCGTGCTTCAGAAGAGGGCCAAGAAGGCTTGAAGGCTTTTCTGGAAAAACGTCCAGCAGCATGGCGTACAAAAAAGGCAAATGAGGACAAAAAATCATGATCAAAAAAATACTTATTGCTAATCGTGGTGAAATTGCCTGTCGAATCATCAAGACGGCTAGGAAACTAGGCATATCAACGGTCGCGGTATATTCAACTGCTGATGCCAATGCCTTACACGTAAAAATGGCTGACGAATCAGTGGCGATTGGTCCAGCACCGTCAAACGAATCTTATTTAGTCGTTGAAAAAATCATTGCCGCTGCCAAACAAACAAAGGCTGATGCTATTCATCCGGGTTATGGTTTTTTGAGTGAAAATGTCGCCTTACGACAGTCCTGCGATGATCAAGCTTTGATTTTCATTGGGCCTCCTGTTAAAGCAATTGAATCCATGGGTTCAAAATCGGCTGCAAAAGAGATCATGGGCAAAGCTGGCGTGCCATTAGTGCCTGGTTATCATGGTGATGATCAATCGCCAGAAGTCTTAAAAGCTAGTTCTGATGCTATGGGTTATCCCGTGTTGTTAAAAGCCTCCGCAGGCGGTGGTGGCAAAGGCATGCGGCAAGTCTGGGCGGAAGACGAGTTTGACGAAGCCTTGAATGCAGCTAAGCGTGAATCATTGAAATCCTTCAGTGATGACAAAATGCTGGTGGAAAAATACCTCACTAAACCTCGCCACGTGGAAGTACAAGTATTTTGCGATGAACATGGCAATGCGGTGTATTTGGCTGATCGAGATTGTTCAATACAACGACGTCACCAAAAAGTCATTGAAGAAGCGCCAGCGCCAAATATTGATGAATCCATTCGCCAAAAAATGGGTGAAGCCGCTGTTCTTGCTGCCAAAGCTATTGACTACACAGGCGCAGGCACGGTCGAATTCCTATTGGATGAAGACAATACCTTTTACTTCATGGAGATGAATACGCGCTTGCAGGTTGAACATCCAGTCACAGAAAAAGTCACTGGCCTAGATTTAGTCGAGTTGCAAATCCAAGTCGCCAATGGTGAAAAGCTGCCACTCACACAAAATCAAGTTCAAGTGAATGGACATGCCTTTGAAGCGAGGATTTACGCAGAAGACCCAAATAATGACTTTTTGCCAGCCAGTGGTTCGCTAGATGTTTTTTCAATGCCAGCAGAAGATCAGCATATTCGTATTGATACAGGAGTGCTTGAAAAAGATAAGGTTAGTATTTTCTATGACCCAATGATCGCCAAACTCATAGTATGGGCAGAAGATCGCAGTAAAGCGTTAATAATGCTGGCCGACGCCTTGGCGCAATGCAAGATTCAAGGCCCAGCCACGAACGTACAATTTTTGTATAACTTGGCCTGTCATCCAGCGTTGAAGAACGTTGAGCTAGATACGAGCTTCATTGAAAAGCATGAAGCCGTGATCTTTAAAAACCGTGACATAGATAAGAAAAAATCATTAATTTTCAATGCATTGTACTCTGTATTGAAAGTAAAATATGAATCAGAGAAACAGGCATTAGCTCAAACACAAACCTCCAAAATTCGCAATGTTGGCTCTCTTTGGGACGACGCTGGTTCTTGGCGTATGAATCAAGCTAAGAATCAATTAGTCCCGTTTTTTTTACAAAACAGCATGCACGAGGTATTCATATCTCAACTAGGGGCACACGGTCAATGTCAGATATCTTTGAGTAGATCATTTCCAGAGATGGATCAAGCAATCGATGTGGTGC
>CALKZN010000055.1 GCA_938002995.1 uncultured Arenicellaceae bacterium
GGTAGGATAGTTTAAGTATCAAAATAAAATTATTGTTGAATAGGTGAATAAATGAAGTGTTTTAATCATTCAAGTATTTCTGCACTTGGCACATGTAAAGCCTGTGGTAAAGGTTTGTGTAACTATTGTTTGACGGATTTAGAACATGGTTTAGCCTGTAAAGATAAACACGAAGAACGAGTCAAGTCACTAGAATTAATTATTTCACAAAGTGCTAAAGCCTATGCCGATTCGCCTAAGAATATTTTCTTGTTACCAGCATTTTTGGTTTTTATGGGCCTGATTTTTGTAAGCTTTGCTTTATTTGAGGGTAAAAGCTTTGTTAGTTTTCCTGTTGTCATGGGCGCTGGTTTTGTGTTCTTTGGAGTACTTTTTTTTATTCGAATGAGAAAGGTATATCTATCTAAAGCCAATAAGGTCTCCCATGATTAGTTGCAATCAATATGACTATATTGAGATAGCGTGTATGTATCGCTTACCATTGGTGTTGACGTTTAAAAATGGATCTACTCTTGAAGGAGAAGCGAAAGATATTTTAAAAAACGAAGAGAATCTTGAGTGTATGCTAGTTGTTCAAGAAAATGAGGATGTGATTGTTGTTTTAGATGAACTTAAGTCTATGCGGGTTAACATCGAGAATCCGCATTTTGAATTTATTGAATTTAATGAATAACATTTTTGTAGTGAGTACATAGCGGAGAAAAATATGTCATATCAGTTAGCGCAACTTAATATTGCCCGTTTTCGTTTGCCTCAGGAAGACCCGATTAATGCTGACTTCGTTAATAACCTTGATCGGGTAAACGCCATTGGTGAATCTCAACCAGGTTTTGTATGGAGATTCACTGGTTCAGGCAATGATGCATTGGACATACAAGTATTTGAAGATCCAAATATTGTTGTTAATATGTCTGTTTGGTCGGATATTGAATCACTTGTAGCCTTTGTTTATCGTAATGAAGCGCATCTGGAAATCATGCGTAGGCGCAAAGAATGGTTCGATAAAATGGAGTTTTATATGGTCATGTGGTGGATTGATTCTGGTCATCAACCGACACTTGAAGAAGCAAAATATCGTCTTGATTTGTTCAGTAAAAATGGTTCTAGTGAAGAAGCATTTACGTTTAAAAAACCATTTTCAGCACCTGGCGAAGCGAGTGTTGAACCATTTGTTGATAAGTGCGCATAATATTAAGAGTTAGATTATGTTGTTGTTTGCATCAATAATATTAATCGCCTGTGGATTGATACATTCATATCTAGGCGAGCGGTACATACTCATACGATTATTTAAGCGAGACAACATTCCTTACTTATTCGGCAGTGATGAATTTACCAAGGGAACGTTAAGGTTTTGTTGGCATATCACATCAGTGGCTTGGTTTGGTTTCGCGATTTTGCTTGCGAATAAATCACACACGAATGGCTTCGTTCTTTATGTGATTAGTGCAGTTTTCTTCTTGAGTAGCTTGTTTTCAGCTTATTTTACCAAAGGCAAACATCTGTCATGGATAGCATTTTTCATTGTCAGTATTATTGTCTATTTTAGCGCTAACACTCTTTAGAAAATAATATTCATTAGAAATAAAACAATGTCTAAGGTGACAAAAGAAATATTCTTGGTATATGACAAGGAATGTCCTGTTTGCGATTATTATTGTCAAGTCGTGCGTTTGCGTGAAAGCGTTGGATCGTTAACGATTGTAGATGCAAGAGAGCCGTCAGAGCTGATGGATGATATTACCGCTAAAGGATTTGATATTGATCAAGGGATGGTATTGATTGTTGGTGATCGTTTTTATTATGGTTCGGACGCGATTCATACGTTAGCATTGATGAGCAGTAGATCAGGTTTATTTAATCGTTTTAACTGTTGGATATTTAAGTCAAAAACTATCTCTTATGTTCTATATCCGATGTTACGATCACTGCGGAATTTATTATTGAAGACCTTGAGAAAGACTAAGATTAATAACCTAAATAAATCGAAAAATGTTAAATATTGATCATTTTTCCATGTGGACTAGCGTTGATTGAGCCTATAGCGTTATCAAGTAAGGTATCAACGGCAGCGTAATACACAATAAGCAAGTGCTGAAAATCCAGATTGTATTGGCTAAATCTACATCTAATTTATAAAGTGATGCGGGTATTGATGCTAAGAAAGCAGTTGGCATGATGGCTAAAATAATGCATACGCCAATGATGTCTTGGGCATTTGGTAAAGAATGGATATCAAATAAGAGAATCAATGCAAATGCGGTTAAAAACAATACCGTGGGTTTTAATATGACGACAGGTAATGCTTTAGGGATATTTTTTTTGATGTTCTTAAATTGAAATATTACACCTGTCGTTAGCATCATGAAAAATGCACCGATAGGAATGGTGAAACTTAATAGACCTTCGATGAAGTTTGGTCTAGAAATACCACTGAGGTTTAATCCAAAGCCTATGACCAGAGCCGCCAACATGATTTGAATGGTAGGATCTTTCCACCACTTTCGCGCTGCGATTTCCGTTTCATTTGAATGTCTTGCTGCAAAGGGAAACAGTATTCCAAAATATATGAGTTCTTCAAAAAGCTTATAGAGAGGCACAAGTGCAAAGCCTTGTTCTCCTAAGAAAGAAAATACGGCAAATGCGCCGACTCCGCCAATGTTGGTATATGCAGCTGCAGGCGCAACAACGCCTCGTTGAATTGACTTTAGATTTTGTGCACGTGAAATAATGAGACCTAATAAAAAGCCTGCTAGCAACACTCCAGTGCCAATGATTGGTAGTAAAATAAGCGTGTCATTTTCGATCTTCAATGCCCAGAGAGATCCGGCTATAGAAATAGGAATAGCGATTTTCAATGCGATAAAAGCAGCAATATCTCGAAAGAAAGTAATTTTATTTGGAAATGCATACCTAAGCGCTTGGCCTGATATAAAACTTGCAAAAATAATTAAAAATACAAACAGAAGCGACATGAATGAGTATTGAGATGATTGACTGGCAATGTAGAAGAGAAGTTGAGAAGTGATGATATATAAAATTCTCCAAGAATGTATGAATATACGTCAAATTCGATGGGTGCATAGCAAATAATGGCTATGGACTATTCACAATTTTAAATGACAAAAAGAGTTATAGTGTTTTCAAAAAATAACAGTATGTACTAAATAAGGAGCATAGGAAGAGGATATGAAAGTCGGTGTATTTGGTTTGGGGTCTATGGGCTATGGTATGGCAACTTCCTTGTTAAAGGATGGTCATCAGGTTTGGGGTTTTGATCTTGCACAGGATCAGGTCGATAAATTTGTAGCTGAAGGTGGTTTGAGTGCTGGTTTAAAAGAAGTTGCGCCAAATTTAGATGTTGTCGTGATTGTAGTCCTTAATTCGAGCCAAACTGAATCAGTATTGTTCTCTGCAGATAATGGAATTGTTCAATACCTGAGTCCTTTATCTACCATTATTGCATGTGCAACTGTTGCTCCTGAGTTTGCGCGTGATATGTCAAAACGTTGTCAGCAGTTAAATATTTCCTATCTCGATGCACCAATATCCGGGGGTGCAGTTAAAGCTGCACAAGGACAGTTATCTATTATGGCATCTGGAAGAAAGGAAACTTTTGAAAAAGTTAAGCCAGTTTTAGATTCTATTGCAGAAACAGTATTTGAATTGAGTGAAGATGCGGGTGTCGGTTCAGCGATGAAAGCCGTTAATCAATTGCTTGCAGGTGTACACATTGCGAGCATGGCTGAGGCAATGACATTTGGAATGACTCAAGGAATTGAGCCAGAAAAAATAGTCGATGTTATTTCAAAATGTGCGGGAAGTTCATGGATGTTTGAGAATCGAGCGCCACATATCGTTGATGGAGATTATAGTCCTCGTTCAGCGGTTGATATTTGGCTTAAGGATTTAGGAATTGTTTTAGATATTGCTAAAGATTCAGGCTTTATAGCGCCAATGACCGCAACTGCATTAGAGCAATTTACCGAAGCATCACAAAGTGGTTTAGGCAAAGAAGATGATGCTGCGGTTGCTAAAGTCTATGCAAAAAAAGCGAACATCGACCTTCCTAGTTAGAGTAATGATCTATGAATGTTCTTTGATGTATTGATCCACAATTGAATTGATATCTGAGTCTTTAATAAACTTTAGATTTTTAGCCACTGTAGTGTCGAATTTGTAAGGCCAAGAACACACAATATTTTCAATCATTTCATTCTTTTCTTTTATGATTAATTTGGACAACGAGTTGCCACCAGTAGAGATAACGGCTTCCATCATTTGTTCAATAGACACCGTAATACCGGGTAAGTTGATTGTTGAAATTCCTTTAAGTTTCGCAGGTTTGAGAATTGCTGCATGAACTAAGTTTTTCACTGCAATTCCAGGAGAGCTTATCCAAGCGCGTTCATTTACTTCCACCGGTAATATCGCTTTTTCTCCTGCCAAGGGTTCTCTAATGATTGATGAAAGGAAGCTTGACGCGGCTGCATTTGGAACGCCAGGCCGGACAACAATGGTGGGTAAGCGTAGTGTTAAACCTTGAATGAAACCTTTGCGGGTGTAGTCTGAAATTAAATATTCAACAATAGTTTTCTGTGTGCCATAAGAAGATGAAGGGCGAAGGCACTGGTTATCTGTAATTGTCTCTGAAAAAGGAGGGCCATATACCGCGAGCGATGAACTAAAAATGAACTTAGGTGTAGTGTTAGTTTTGCGTATCGCTTCGAGGAATTGCCAGCTTGCAGAGACATTTGCCGCATAACCTTTGTCAAAGTTTGACTCAGCCTCTCCAGATACAACAGCGGCTAAATGGTAAATGATATCTGCTGTCAAATTAGCCAGTATTGTTGCTGTTTTTTGATCAGAAAAATCTGCTTTAATCGTTTGTATAGTAATGCCTGGGTCGACTCCTTCGGGTTTGCTTGGTTCGACAATATCTACCAATGTTAGCGATAAATTCTTGCCATCTAGCTGCGCTCGCGCTTCGATACATTCCTTGGTCAGTTTGCGGCCGATCATTCCGGCAGCCCCAATAATCATAATGTGCATGACAATACCTATGCTTTCGCTTTTCCTGTAATTTGATTTAATGTTACAGGCAAACGTGACCTGACAAAAGCAAACATTGGCATCAGAAAAACATAGCGCATACTGATAGAATAATTACTTTATCTGAATGGTTTTAAATCATGGAAAACGCTCATACTCAGAGTTATCACGTCAAAGTTTCTGGCGGAAATATTTATGTAAAAAAATGGATACCTACTAAGCTCAAAAATAAAGAGCCTATTGTATTGCTGCATGACTCTTTAGGCTGTGTTGCTTTGTGGAAAGAGTTTCCAAGTGCATTGGCTGAATACCTTGATAGGGAAGTGATTGCCTATGACCGTTTAGGTTTTGGGCAATCTAGTTCTCGCGAAGGCTTGCCCAGCAATGAATTTGTCTGGGAAGAGGCAGATATTTACTTTCCAATGGTGAAACAACAGCTATTGTTAAAAAACTATGTGCTTTTCGGTCACTCGGTAGGAGGTTCAATGTCTGTTGGTATTGCAGCAAGTGACTCTGATTGCGTTGCAGTCATTACTGAGTCTTCACAAGCATTCGTCGAAGAGCTGACACTTAATGGCCTTAGAGAAGCTCAAAAACTGTTTCAACAAGAAGGTCAAATAGATCGTCTAAAGAAATGGCATGGAGATAAAGCGAATTGGGTATTAAGCGCTTGGTTAGATGTGTGGTTGTCGCCTGATTTTGTTTCCTGGAGTTTAGAGCCTTATATTAATAAAGTACTCTGTCCTATTTTGGCGATTCATGGCGAGAATGATGAATATGGCTCAGTGGCTTTTCCTGAATTTATTGTTGAAAAATCGGGAGGAAATGCCGAAATGTTGATTATGGGAGATTGTGGCCATGTTCCACATAGACAGCATTCGCAATCAGTGTTGGATGCCGTTAAACAATTCTTAAGGTAGCATTAAGCAGATTGTTTTGAACTTTGAATTAGGCTAAGTTGAAATTGCGTGTATATGGAAAGATTTAATAGCGTAAAGCCCAAACAAAAAAAGAGCCTTGCGGCTCTTTTTCTATTACAAACAAAATAAGAAATCTATAGAGCTTGTAAACGTTTGTTTAAACGAGACTTAAGTCGTGCACCGCGATTCGCATGATGCAATCCTTTTTGTGTCGCTAAATCAATCGATGAGACTGCTACTTTATAAGCATCAGCAGCAACAGCTTTGTCACCAGCTTCAAGAGCAGTAACTAATTTTTTGATCGTAGTACGCATTGCAGATTTTTGCGATGCATTATGAAGACGACGTACTGTATTTTGTTTTGCACGTTTACGTGCTTGTGGAGAATTTGCCACGCTAATCACCTCGTTTTGTGAGGGCGCTACTATCCTCATTTCAGCCTTTAGTGTCAAGGTATTTTGTGCGCTTTTTAATGATTTTCTGCGTGTTTTTTGCCATAAGCATAAACTTGGATGATTTTGCTTGATTAGTTTATAGTCATGCTTATCTTTACAGGATTATTAGCGCTTTATAAAAAACAGCGTTTTTTTAGGAATAAATATAGAAGTAGTGTATTTGCTTATTGATAAATTGATTGTGCTACTGAAGTTATATTGTCGAAATTATGTCGTTGAAACTACTTAAATCCACCGCAATCGTAAGTGTGATGACCTTTGTGTCTCGTGTGAGCGGATTGATTCGTGATGTGATAATGGCTAATGTCGTCGAAACTGGTGCAGTATCAGATGCATTTTTCGTCGCATTCCGGATTCCAAATTTTCTACGTCGTATTTTTGGAGAAGGTGCGTTTTCACAAGCATTTGTTCCTGTTTATACTGAGTTAAATGAACAAAACACGCAAGAAGCTAAACAGTTTGTTGCAGCGACATCTGGACGTTTAGGCTCAATTGTTTTCTTACTCAGCGTGTTAGGCGTTGCCTTTGCTCCTTGGGTGATTCGTCTATTTGCTCCGGGATACGTTGATGAGCCTGAAAAGTTTGCGACGACTGTGGAAGCCTTGCGCATCATGTTCCCGTATTTATTTTTTATCTCCTTAGTGGCAATGTCAGGAGCGATACTCAATACATTGAATCGCTTTGCGGTTCCTGCAGTGACTCCAGTTCTATTAAATATCTGTTTTATAGTGACCTTGTTAGTGTTTGTACAGCATGCCGATGATGCAGCGCAAACACTGGCTATAGGTGTTATGTCTGCTGGTGTGATTCAATTGTTATTTCAATTGCCCGCACTAAAAAAAGAAGGAATATTAGTCAGGCCAACGCTTAAGAAAAATCCCGGAACCACGAAAGTATTCAAATTAATGCTGCCTGCTATGTTTGGCGTATCAGTTGCTCAAATTAATACCTTGATAAATACTATGCTGGCATCGTTTCTGGTGTCTGGAAGTATTTCTTGGTTGTACTATTCTGATCGTTTAATGGAATTCCCTGTTGGCGTTTTTGGAATTGCTTTAGCGACAGTTGTTTTGCCTGGTCTATCTAAAGAACGGCAGAGGGGGACGCCAGAAAGCTTTTCAAATATGATTGATTGGGCTATGCGTTGGGTTGTGATGATTGCCTTGCCAGCAGCAGTTGCATTGGCGCTATTGGCTGTCCCGCTATTAGCGACAATGTTTCAATACAATGCTTTTAAAGAGAGTGATGTTATTCAAGCATCAATAAGTTTGATGGCATATTCAACAGGGGTTTTAGCGTTTGTCATGATTAAAGTCCTCGCTCCTGGCTTTTATGCGCAACAAAATACAAAAACACCGGTTAAAATTGCCGCGTTTTCTGTGGCATGTAATATTGTTTTGAGCCTCATTCTTATTGGCCCTTTAAAACATGCTGGCTTGGCGCTGGCAATTAGTTTGGCCGCTTGGGTGAATGCAGGCCTGCTAGGTTTTATGCTATGGAAGGTTTCTGTTTATCGACCCAGCAAGGGTTGGTATTTATTTTTACTGCGTATTATTGCTGCAATCGGAGTAATGTCAGTTGTGATTGTGTTTCTTCGAGGCAAAGATGATGCATGGTTAGCGGCAGATTTGTGGTCAAGGGTTTCACAATTAGTCCAGATTATTTCAATCGCTGGAGTAGCCTATTTTGCTGTCTTATACTTACTGGGCTTGCGGCCTCACCAAATGTTATTAAGAAAACCTCAGTAATATTGCTGGTGTGAATACAAGGAGATGACGACAAACTGATATGATTATCTAAAAAATCATAATAGGTGGTGTAATGATGAAAGTCGAAAGACGAAGAATGTTTTTTATTTCAATAATGATTTTATTATCTTGCTCTTTGTTTGCTCCAGCATCATATGCAAAGAATATCGATAGTGCTTTTGGTTTTTCTATGCAGGTTCAAGATGATTGGCTAGTATTATCAAAGAAAAGCGTATCTGATTCGGCGCTCATGACCCAAAAATTAGAAAAATATGGGTTTAGTGAATCTGGTATCGAGGACATTATTAAGCGTGTTTCTTGGGGAAGTTCTGAAATGCTTTATATTCCTGTTGGTGATGACCAATTTTCTGAAAATGATAATGTCAACTATATAAAGAGTTTTGGCGTTATACCTGATAAAGAAACATTGCCTGGCCTATGTGAGGCAACGCAAGAACAAATTTCACATGCGTTTCAAAAAGAAACTAAGATGGATAAATGTGAATACCGAAAACATGGTCAGTTAACCAGTGTTTATTTAGAGTTTGATGGTTTAATTGATGGAACTAGAAATGCGCAATATCATGTGCATGGTGAAGGAGATTTATATTTGGTGTTTTCTCTGACATCAACCAAGGCTTACTTTAATAAATCAAATTTGGCTCTGGATGTTTTAATAAATTCGATTGTTATTAAATAAGTAAATAACAATCGATTTGTACTAAATATGACTGAATGGTTAAGTTAATGACAAACGTACCAAAAATTGGACGAGCTCAAGTATTTAACTTGTCTGAAGCGAATCAGCTATTGCCTGTGATTCAAAAAATCACTCAACGGCTGCATGTTAAAAATTTTGAAATAGAATCTCGCTTGCAACGTTTATTGATGGCAGATCCGCGCAGACGCCATTATCAGGACGAATTTAAAGAAAATATCACTGAATGGAAAACTAAGATGGAAGGCTTGGGTGTAAGGGTGAATAATTTATGGCAAATACAGTTTAGTGTCGGTTCAGGGTTTTTGTGTTGGCAATTTCCTGAGCTTGTGATCGCACATTTCTTGCCAGAAAATAAACAATGGGATGAGCGAATAAAGTTGAAAGAATACCTAGAAACTTATGATCCTGATTGGGCTTATTGATAGAATCCTCTCTTGTAAAATTTCTATTAACACATTGTATTATCTATGCCTCCCATTCGAGATATTAAAAATTTACCTGCAGGAATTGCGCCAGCCGTCGTTTCTATTGGTAATTTTGATGTTGTTCACCTCGGACATCAGTCGGTTATCAAGCAACTAAAAGTCCAGGCCGATAAATTAGGCTTGCCAATAGTTGTGGTGACATTCAATCCCCTGGCAAAAGAATATTTTGCAGCCAAATATGCGCCTACTTCAATTGAGAATTTACCTGCTAGGCTCAGCGGTATTCAGCAACGAACTAGGTTGTTAAAGTCTTATGGTGTTGATCAGGTTTTGTGTCTTAACTTTGATGAAAAACTCGAAACACAAACAGCAGAAGAATTTGTGCAAAGTTTATTAGTCGATTCTTTGCAAGCAAAATTCTTAGTGGTTGGTGATGACTTTCATTTTGGTTATCAACGTCAGGGTAACTTCGCCATGTTGAAAGACGCAGGGCAAAAGTATGGATTTGAGGTGCAGGCCATGGATACTTATGAGGTTGATGATGAACGTGTTAGCAGTGGCCGCATTCGTGAAGCTTTATCCGCACATGACTTTCCTTTGATTAAGCGTCTTTTAGGGCGTGATTATTCTATTTCAGGGAAAGTGTTAAAAGGTCAGCAACTCGGAACTACTATTGGTTTTCCGACGGCAAATATTGATATGGAAGGTCTTGCCAGCAGTCGGTTGCCACTCATGGGAGTTTATGCAGTAAAAACAATCATCAAAGGTTTTGATGAACCATTTCTAGGTGTCGCGAACATTGGCGTCAGGCCAACAGTGGATGGGGTGACGAACTCTTTGGAAGTTCATCTGTTGGACTTTCACACGGATGATGTAAAACAAAGGCTTAACAATGCTAGACAAAGCAAGGATAGTGAGGCAAGCTACGCCTTATATGGCCTCGAATTAGAGGTTTTTTTCATGCATGCAATTCGAGATGAACAAAAATTCTCAGGCGTGCAAGAATTAAAAACACAAATCAGTAAAGACGTGATTGTTGCGAAGCAGTTTTTTGCCGCTTAAGACACGACTTTAATATATAACCGCTCAGAAAATTTAACTAGCAGTCAGCCAATGACCGATACTACATTCGACTATAAGCAAACCATTAATTTGCCAAAAACAAAATTCCCGATGAAGGCTAATTTAGCTAACAGGGAACCAAATATTTTGAAACTATGGCAAGACTTGTCCATTTATCATGCTATTTCTGAGCAAAACAAAGGCAAGCCACAATATATCTTGCATGATGGTCCTCCCTATGCGAATGGCAATATTCATATCGGTCATGCAGTTAACAAGGTATTGAAGGATATTATTGTTAAGTCAAAAACCTTGTCTGGTTTTGATGCGCCTTATGTCCCAGGCTGGGATTGTCATGGCTTGCCAATTGAAGTACAGGTCGAGAAAAAGCATGGCAAGCCGGGTGTTAAAATTTCTGAAGATGAATTCAGACAGAAATGCCGAGAGTATGCCGGACGCCAAATTGAAAACCAAAAAACAGATTTCATTCGATTAGGTGTTTTTGGTGATTGGGAAAACCCTTATAAGACAATGAATTTTGATACCGAGGCAAATACGGTTCGTGCCTTGAAGAAAATTGTTGAAGCGGGGCATCTTTATCATGGTTTGATGCCAGTCTATTGGTGTCCAGCGTGTGCGTCAGCCTTGGCTGAAGCAGAAGTTGAATATCAAGACAAAACATCTCCTGCAATTGATGTGCGTTTTAAGTTGATTGACAATGATGCATTGGCAGTCAAGATCGGTGTCGATGCGGCGAAACTAAATAATCCAAGCATTGTCATTTGGACAACGACACCATGGACGATTCCTGCCAATGAGGCAGTGTCTTTGCATCCTGATTTGAAATATTCCTTGGTGGAAACTGTTATTGATGGTGCAGCGGAACAGTTGATTTTAGTCAACGAGTTATTAGGCAGCGCATTGCAACGTTATGGCGCTGACTCTCACGAGCTTATTGCAGAGTTTCAAGGTTCGAGTTTAGAGTTGCTGCAACTTAAGCATCCAATTCTTGATAAACATGTGCCTGTTATTTTAGGTGAACATGTCACTGTTGAGGCAGGTACCGGCGCGGTTCATACTGCTCCAGCCCATGGTGGTGATGATTTCCAAGTGGGCAAAAAATATGATTTGCCGGTGAATTGTCCGGTTGATAGTAATGGCGTATTTTTGCCAAGCACAGAGCATTTTGCGGGTGAGTTTGTATTCAAAGCAAACGACCATGTTGTAGAAATCTTGCAAGAAAAAGGATCTTTACTAAAGCATGAAGTTTATCAACATAGCTATCCTCATTGTTGGAGGCATAAAACACCGATGATCTATCGTGCGACTGCACAATGGTTTATTGGTATGGAACATAAAGCAGGTGATGAAGGGTTACGTGCTCAAGCAATGAAAGAAATTGAGAACGTTGGTTGGCATCCTCATTGGGGGCAAGCGCGCATTGAATCAATGGTATCAGGTCGGCCCGATTGGTGTGTTTCACGTCAGCGTTATTGGGGTTCACCAATCACTATTTTCTTGCACCGTGAAACGGGTGAAATGCACCCAGATACATCTGCCCTGATGGAGCAAGTCGCTCAAATTATTGAGCAAAAAGGTATTCAAGGTTGGTTTGAGCTCAAGAAAGAAGATATTTTAGGTGACGAAGCGGCCGATTACGATAAGGTGACTGATACTTTGGACGTATGGTTTGATTCAGGTACCACGCATTTGTCGGTACTAGAAGCGCGTGATGGTTTGCGTCGCCCAGCAGATTTGTATTTAGAAGGCTCGGATCAGCATCGTGGTTGGTTTCAGTCGAGCTTATTAACCAGTGTAGCAATGGATGGTACTGCGCCTTATAAAAATGTCCTCACCCATGGTTTCACGGTTGATGCTGATGGACGTAAGATGTCTAAATCTTTGGGTAATGTTGTTTCGCCGCAAGATGTTTTCAAAACATTGGGTGCGGATACTTTGCGCTTGTGGTGTTCTTCGACTGATTACAGTTCAGAAATGACAATTTCAGATGAAATTTTGAATCGTACCAGTGACTCTTATCGCCGTATTCGTAATACCGCTCGATACTTGCTTGGCAATTTAGACGGCTTCGATGCATCTCAGACATTAGATTATGATGACATGGTTGAGCTTGATCAATGGGCTGTGCGCTTAACCGAGCAAGTTCAAGAGGAAGTGCTAGGTCATTACGAGTCATTTCAATTTCATTTGATCTATCAACGCCTGCATCAATTCTGCGGTGTTGATATGGGTGGTTTCTATTTGGATGTCTTGAAAGATCGTTTATATACAACACCAAAAGGTTCTCGTGCCAGACTGTCTGCGCAAACCGCGATGTATCATGTTATACAAGCGTTAGTGCGTTGGATTGCTCCGATTTTGAGTTATACCGCGGAAGAAATTTGGCAGACATTTGATGATAAGTCAGTAGACTCTATCTTTTTGACGCAATGGTACGAGGATTTGCCAAGTGTTGAAAATACGGAGAATGATGAAAAATGGGCGGAACTCATCGAGTTGCGCAATGAAGTGAATAAACACATTGAAGCAGTTCGTGGAGAAGGCAAGATTGGCAGTTCTTTGGATGCTGAAGTGCATATGCAGCTTAATCAAACATGGTTTGATAAGTTGCAAACCATTAAAGATGAATTAAAATTTGTCTTTATTGTTTCCAAGGTCACATTAGAATTGAATGGT
>CALKZN010000056.1 GCA_938002995.1 uncultured Arenicellaceae bacterium
TCGAGGTTTGAGTACTGCTGTTGGAGATGAAGGTGGTTTCGCACCAAACCTTGAATCAAACGAAGCTGCTTGTGTTGTATTGATGGAAGCGATAAAAAACGCCGGCTATGAAGCAGGTAAAGATATTATGATTGGATTAGACGTTGCTTCTACAGAATTTTATCGTGATGGTAAATATCATCTTGGAGCTGAAGGTAAAGCATTGGACTCAAAAGAGTTTGCTGCCTATATTCATGCGTGGGTCGATAAGTATCCAATTATTACTATTGAAGACGGCATGTCTGAAGACGACTGGGATGGCTGGGCAGATTTGACCGAGCGTGTCGGTGAAAAAATTCAGCTAACAGGTGATGATTTGTTTGTTACTAATACTGAAATTTTAAAACAAGGTATTGATAAGGGTGTTGCTAATTCAATTTTGATTAAATTTAACCAAATTGGCTCTCTTACAGAGACATTAGATGCAATTCAAATGGCTCATGATGCGGGTTATAAAGCGACGATTTCGCATCGTTCTGGTGAGACAGAGGACACCACTATTGCTGATTTAGCTGTTGCTACCGGCGCAGGTCAAATCAAAACAGGTTCATTGTGCCGTTCAGACCGAGTTGCGAAATATAATCAACTTCTACGTATTGAAGAGGAATTAGGTGATGCGGCATTATATGATGGTGTTGCAGTATTTTCTTAATGTTTAAGCCTTTTATCGGTCAGGAGTAATAGTGGATAGATTTACCGAACGTACCTATGGCCTAGCTGGCATGTTTCAATCAGCTACCTTAGTGCAACAACTTGCACGTACTGGGGAAGCTGATCGTTATGCTAAAAACGCCTCGTTTAACTCAGTGTTGATTCTTGACGCAATAAACGCCTTGGCAGTGTATTCAGATAAGCAAGGTATAAGCTTAGGTTTGAAGCAGTTAGAACAAACTTTTGATGGTGCTCGTAGTATGGAAACGATCGAGATTTTTCAATATGTCGCAGGTTTGGCGCAATTAGCGGTGAATATGCAAAAAGATGGCGCACGAATGCATGCATTCACACCACGAATAGAAGCTTTATCTGGTTTTTCTGGTGAGCAACTAGTTGAGAATATGGCTGACGTTTATAAAAGCCATATCTCAGATTTAGAACCAAGAATTTTGGTTAATGGTGAGCAAGGGTTTCTTGCTCAAGAGGAAATTGCTCAGCAAGTACGGGCGCTTTTGTTAGCAGGGATACGATCAGCTTTTTTATGGCAACAAAAAGGCGGCAGCCGCTGGGATTTTATGCTCAAGCGTAAGAAGTATGCTGCTGAAGCAAAATATTTATTGCAATCAAGCTGATCATGATTCACAAAGCAATTCAGTCATACATTTAATAAAAATAATATAAGAGGTTGTTTATGAATAGAACGGCATTAGCTGTGTTTTCCATCGCCCTAGCATCATTGTTGCTAGAACTCGTTTTGATTCGTGTATTTGATGTGCTTTGGTATCCAAATATGGCTTATATGATAATTACATTAGCCGTTTTTTCATTTGGTTTGGCGGGTGTTTATTTATCAATTAAACCTCTTGAAAGCAATCAAAATACTTGGAAATGGTTATCAGTAGCGACAGCTTTGATGGCGGTTTTTGCTGTTTTATTAGTGCCCACATTGAATCTAGTCAAATTTAATTATGAATTACTTTCTGATCCAGAATTTACGCTTTCTATGGCGAGAAATTTCCTGATCATTTATGGGGTCATTTGTATTCCTTTCTTTTTGACGGGCTTCGTTTTATCTGCAGTGTTTATGCACTATGCGAGTCAAATCCGACGTTTATATTTTTGGGATTTACTGGGAGCAGCGATAGGTTGCGTCTTACTAATCCCATTACTGCCAAGATTAGGAACTATCGGAATTATATTTGTAGCAGCAGCATTTGCATTGCTGGCTTCTGCGTTGTTTAGTCAGTCATCTCGTTGGACAAAAGTTGGTTTAGCTGCTGCCATAGCAATGTTGATTGCACCGTTTACTTGGGATCAAATTAAAACATTTAATCCGCATATGAATAAACGCAACTTCCATTCCTTAAGTGCTTTAAAAGAGGGCGTATGGTGGGACCCAATTTCAAAGATCGATATCATTAATTATGAAGGCTTGAATGAAATCCAAGGAAAGAACTTCACCTTTAAATGGATTGCTTATGATGGTGGTAGTCAAACCAGCTATTTTTATCGTTTCGACGGCGATTTTGAAAAACTTCGCTCTGAGTTGCCCGAGAAAGCAACCAGTCATTTCTGGGATCGATACCTCACAGTATCGCATTTTTCCAAAGCGGATAAAGATTCTGAAGTGTTGGTTATTGGTAGTGCTGGCGGACAAGAGATTAAAGCGGCTTTAACCTATGGCGCAACAAAAGTTGATGCTGTTGAGTTGGTTGGGAAAGTTGTTGAATTAGGCAAAACGACCTACGCTGATTATATTGGCGATGTAATGAATCATCCTAACGTGAATGCCCGTAAGGGTGAAGGACGAAGCTTTTTGCGTTCCAGTGATAAGAGATACGATATTATTCAGATAAATAGTAATCACACTTCTTCGAGTATTGCTGCCGGCAGTGGTGCGATGCAAGCAGCCTATTTACAAACAGTTGATGCTTATAAAGAGTATTTTGATCATCTGAATGAAAATGGCATCTTACATATCAATCATCATATTTATCCAAAGATGGTGCTTACTGCAGCAAAAGCTTGGAAAGAAATGGGTCGAGATAATTTTCGCAAGCATGTTATTGTTTTTGAAAAATCTGGACGTCACGATAACTTGCCTACCTTTTTAGTCAAAATGACTCCATGGACAGGGCAAGAAGTTATCGACATTCAAAGGTATATGAGTACCTATGATTTTGTGATAAACCCTTTTGAACCTAAGAAATCTTTTTTGACAGATGATTTTTTTACAGGGACATTATCAAAAGACTTAATCAAAAATATTCCATACCGCATTGAAGCCCCAACGGATAATCAACCTTTCTTCAATTCTCTGAGAAATACTTTTAAGACGCTCCCAAAAGAAGATGCAAAAGTTTTTGTCAATTCTTCAGTTTCAGGCTTATTGAACTCGCAAAAGAAAACCGGTTATCCAATCGATGTAATTCACTTAATCGTGACGGCAGCAAGCGCCATAATTTTTGCTGTTCTATTTACCTTTATACCTTTGATTTTTTCAAAAACAGGTAAGGAAAAATGGGAAGGAAAAACTAGCTTCTTAGTATATTTTTCCTGCTTAGGTATGGGCTTCATTATTTTTGAATTGGTGTTTATTCAGATATTTATGAAGCTAATTGGTTATCCTTTATATGCTTATACCACGGTATTATTTACTTTCTTATTCGGTGCAGGGATAGGGAGCCATCTTTCTGAGCGAATGCAATTGATCGAAAAGAAACGAATATGGCTACCATTTGTCGGTATCGCTTTAACCACAGTTCTGCTGATTTTTTACCAACAAAACCTGTTTGATTTATTCTTACAGTTTGAGGTATCTACTAGGGTTGTTATTTCAGTGATGATGATTTTTCCACTGGCATTCTTTTTAGGCATGCCTTTTCCTATGGGTGTCTTAGCAATTCAACATAAGCCGACAGGCACCGTTGCTTGGGCTTGGGCGTTTAATGGCTTATTTACTGTTGCTGGTGGTATCTTCACTGCCATCTTTTCAGTCTATTTTGGATTTCAAGTAACGATGTTAATTGCTCTATCTGCCTACGTTTTAGCGTATTTTATGTATAAAAAATTATTTGCATTATATTTGCAAGACATAGGCTAGTTCCTTTATTCTACCCGCGGTGCTTATTTAAAATAATAAGATAGCACCGCGATAGAAAACAATGGTTTCCATACTGTATTGGTATTTTTAATATTTTTTGTATTGAAAAAATACTTTCTGACTCTTGATGTTATTTAATCTGTACAGTATTGTCAGTGGCAGGAGGAAACCGTTTATTTGTTTTAAAGATGCTCGATCTTTGAAACGTATTTTTAATTCTTTGGAGAACCTTATGAAAATGATAAAAAAAATCTCACTTGTAACTATTGGTATGGCTGGCGCAGCGTTAAGCATGACTGCAAATGCAGGTACCTTGGATGATGTAAAAGCAAGAGGAGCACTTTCTTGCGGTGTTAGTACGGGCTTAGCTGGATTTTCACAAAAGGATGAAAAAGGTGCTTGGAGTGGTCTTGATGTCGATGTATGTCGTGCGGTTGCAGCTGCTGTTTTAGGTGATGCAAGTAAAGTGCAATATAAGCCTTTGACTGCTAAAGAGCGTTTCACTGCTTTGCAATCAGGTGAAATTGACGTGTTGTCACGTAACACAACATGGACTCACACACGTGATACTTCACTAGGTTTGAACTTCGCTGGTGTTGTTTATTATGATGGCACAGGCTTTATGGTTAGCAAAAAATTGGGCGTAAAAAGTGCAACAGAATTAGATGGTGCAAACGCTTGTATCCAAGCAGGTACATCTACTGAACTTGCTATTTCTGATTACTTCCGTGAGAAAAAAATCTCATATAAAGCAGTGACTTTTGATACATCTGATCAAACACGTGCTGGTTTTGAATCAGGCCGTTGTGACTTTTTAACATCTGACCAATCTCAACTATATGCATTGCGTATTGGTTTGGCTGACCCAGCAGGCGCGGTAGTGCTTCCTGAAGTTATTTCAAAAGAGCCTCTAGGTCCTGTTGTTCGTCAAGGTGATGATCAGTGGTTTAACATTGTTAAATGGTCTGTAAACGCAATGATTGAAGGCGAAGAGCAAGGTGTTACAGCTGCAAATGTTGATGACAAACTTGCAAATGGTAAGCCTGGTAATAAACGTTTACTTGGTGGTGAAGGCGAATTAGGTAAAAACTTAGGTTTGAATCCTGATTGGGCTTTTCAAGTTATCAAGCAAGTTGGTAACTATTCAGAATCTTTTGAGCGTAATGTTGGTCAAGGTTCACCTCTTAAAATTTCACGTGGCTTGAACGCCTTGTGGAAAGACGGTGGTATTTTGTACTCTCCTGCAATGCGTTAATTGCATGATCTTAGAAAGGGACACTTTATGTGTCCCTTTCTTTTTATTCCTTTGTTAAATTTTTAATAGCTTTAACAATCAGATATTTTTCATCTGATTCTTTTGAAATCCGCACTTATGTTTAAACAAAAAACAACAGAACAAATAAAAGCAGCGACTAGGCCTACAGATACGGCTGCGCATGCTTTTTATAATAATCCGAAATATCGGGCGTTGATTTATCAAATATTGCTTGTTACAGGCTTGCTCTATTTCTTTTATACAATTATCAGTAACACTTTAGGTAACCTAGAAGCCGCTGGCATTAAAAGTGGTTTTGGTTTTCTAAGTAATGCCGCTGGCTATGATGTATTGATGTCGTTGATTCCCTTTGAATCAACGAATTCCTATATGCGTGTTTTTATCGTAGGTTTCTTAAATACTATTTTAGTTTCAGCGCTTGGTATATTTTTCGCCACAATATTAGGTTTTATCTTTGGTGTAATGTACTTTTCAAAGAACTGGTTGATCAAAAAATTATCAGTTATCTATGTTGAGACATTTCGTAATATCCCATTATTACTGCAAATTCTTTTCTGGTATTCAGCAGTATTGGCAAGTTTGCCGGGAGTAAGAGATAGCCTCAGTCTTGGTGAAGCGGTATTTCTTAGTATTCGCGGTTTAGTTATTCCGAAATTGATTGGTCAAGGAGGCGGATCAACATTTGTTTATATTGTTCTTGTTCTAGCAATCATTGGGATTTTTATTCTACGTTCATGGGCGAAAAAACGTCAAGATGCAACCGGCCAGCAATTTCCAGTGTTCTATACAAGCATTGCTATGATATTGGGTTTACCTTTCGTGGCAGCCTTACTAACAGGTTTTCCTTTTGTGATTGAATATCCAGTCCTCAAAGGCTTTGGTTTTAATGGTGGAATTACCGTGATCCCTGAGTTAATGGCCTTAACTCTCTCATTGTCTATCTATACAGGTGCTTTTATTGCAGAAGCCGTTCGTGCAGGTATTCAAGCAGTACCACATGGTCAAACAGAAGCGGCTAGAAGCATTGGCATGAAAGAAAAAAAGATCATGTCATTGATTGTTGTTCCGCAAGCGATGCGCGTTATTGTGCCGCTGCTGAATTCGGAATATCAAAGTTTGGTGAAAAACTCAACATTAGCTGCCGCGATAGCATATCCAGATTTGTTTAATGTGTTTGTAGGGACAGCATTGAATCAAACCGGACAAGCGATTGAGACTATTTTTATGGCAATTATTGTTTACTTTGCTGTGAATATGTTGATTTCATTTATCATGAACCGTTTCAATGGAAACGTTGAACTAGTGGGGCGTTAATCATGTCAAATACATTTAAAAGTGATCCTATTGAGTTTAAGCCGACAGCAGCACTGCCGGCACCAAAATCAACAGTGGGCCCAATTGCATGGGTGAGAGAAAATTTATTCCCGTCAATTTCAAATACATTAATTACTCTGTTTATTGTCTTTATTTTGATAAGCCTTATTCCGGGTGTTATTGATTGGATGTTTATATCAGCAAACTGGAGTGGCACGAATCAAGAGGCTTGCGTCAGTGATGGTGCTTGTTGGGTTTTTGTAAAAGCGTGGTCACAGCAATTTTTCTACGGTAGTTATCCAACAGATCAGTTGTGGCGAGTGAATCTGTCATTAATTTTGTTGTTTGCCGTTATTATTTTATCGTTTACCTTACCTGCTAGTTTCAGACTAAGAGTCAGTATCCCTTTATTTTTAGTCCTTCCATTTGTGTGTATTGCGATTCTTGATGGTCGCCTTGTAGGCTTGGACTTTGTTAATACTGACTTGTGGGGTGGGTTTTCACTCAACGTCCTAATGGCTGCCGCTGCGATTATTGTCGCATTCCCATTTAGTTTTTTATGGGCTTTAGGAAGGCGTTCAAATATGCCGCTTGCTAGGTCCATTAGCGTCATCTTTATTGAGTTTTTCCGTGGTGTGCCAGTTCTAGCACTATTTTTTATGGGATCAGTGATGTTGCCATTATTTTTCGCTGAAGGAACTCAAGTAGATAAGCTTGTTCGTGTTTGGATTGTATTGATTTTCTTTATGTCAGGTTATATGGCTGAAGTATTCCGTGGTGGTTTCCAAGCGATTCCAAGTGGTCAATATGAAGCAGCTGACTCTGTAGGCTTAAGTTATTGGCAAAAGACCTTGTTGATTATTTTGCCGCAAGTTATCAAAGTATCCATGCCAAATATTTTGGCGACTTTTGTGATGTTGTTCAAGAATACAGTATTTTTATTGATCATTGGTATTCCAGAAGTTTTACAACTCTTACTAACCGCTCTGAGTAATTCAAATTGGTTGGGTGGTCATGCAGTTGAAGGGTATGTGTTTGTTGGGGTTATTTTCTGGGTATGTTGTTTCAGCATGTCTTTGCTATCCAACAAAATTGAACGTGACTTAGATACGGATAAACGTGATTAATTGCAGATAACTAGTAATAAAGAGTTATTGAATATAAAAAAAGAATTTAGAGATTTATTATGACAAATGTAGAACAACAACAAACAGCTGATGACATCATCATCATTAAAGACTTAAATAAATGGTACGGTGATTTTCACGTATTGAAAGATATTAATCTCAACGTCAAAAAGAGCGAACGTATCGTGATTTGTGGACCATCTGGTTCAGGTAAATCAACAATGATTCGTTGTATCAATCGTTTGGAAGAATTCCAACGCGGCTCATTGATAGTTGATGGCGTAGAAATGGTTGAAGATGTAAAGAACATCGAAGCGATTCGTCGTGAAGTGGGTATGGTATTCCAACATTTTAACTTATTTCCGCATTTGACCATTCTTGAAAATTTAACCCTAGGTCAGATATGGGTGCAAAAAAAGCCTAAAGCTGAAGCCGAAGCAGTTGCAATGAAGTACTTGGAACGCGTTAAAATTCCTGACCAAGCGAAAAAATATCCTGGACAATTGTCGGGTGGTCAACAACAGCGTGTCGCGATTGCGCGTTCATTGTGCATGGCGCCAAAAGTCATGTTATTTGATGAACCGACATCTGCACTTGATCCGGAAATGATTAAAGAAGTATTGGATGTAATGGTAGAGCTTGCTGATGAAGAAGGCATGACTATGTTATGTGTTACCCATGAAATGGGTTTTGCTAAAAAGGTTGCGGATCGCGTGATTTTTATGGACGCAGGCGAAATTGTCGAAGAAAATACACCGCATGAATTCTTTGATAATCCGCAGGTTGATAGAACACAGAAATTTTTAGAGCAAATTTTGGATCATTAATCATATTTCTGAAAGCAAAGCCCAAAGCCTTCTTGTTTAGTGTCTAGCAAGAAGGCTTTTTTGTTTTTAAGGACTGAGCTTTTTAGATTAAGGTTAAGGTACAGGTAGTACTAAGCAGTTACAAAGGTCGTCACTTGTAAACGTTGTTATATCACCAGCTTTTAATCCAGGTGCTGGAAATAGTCTAACTGTCAAAGGCTTGTTCAATCGATAAGCCATTGTCCCAGTATCCCTCATAAGTGCTGAAATTTTTTCTATTGAGGTGTTTCCTGGTATTGGTACAGTATCTAAGCCAATTCCACATACAGCACTATATGTCAGTAGAGATCTAATATCGAAGTTAGATGTTAGAGTGCCTTTAGCTAAACCTATATCTTCTGTTAAAGCCAACATTAATCCAGAAAAACCAACTAAATTTGTATTGTTTATAGATTTAAAAACCTTTGTGAGTAAAGAAGATACTTCTACCGTTCCAGCAGCTCCAAAATAATCAATACCCATTTCCTCATAGATTTCAGTCATACTGCTACAGTTCTTTGATGGAGCTGCTGAGCTGTCAAAGCCTGAAAAAGTATATTCATTGCCTAAGTTTTCATGTTGAATAATGTCAGTGATTTGATCAATGTGGTATTGAAGAGCATTATGCATTGACTGGTAATAACCATGAAATTTTTCTTGGTGATTCGAGCTTTGTGCAGTTTCGTTATATAACTTTAAGCTTGTTAAAAGTAAGTCAGGGGTTTCAAGTCCAATAACAAAGCAATTGCCTAAACTTTTTTCATGGTAGCTTGCCGGAAAATAAGGAATTAATGGCGGACAATTAAAATTGACAGTGAAGTTAAAATTTCCTTCCCCATTAGGAGTTGCCAGACTTATTTTTTGAACAACCTTAGCTGATTGTTCAACGAGATCATTGTTTAGAATGCCATACTCGTTTATATCAATATTTACGCAAGCATTACAAAGGTCACCATATTCTTTGATGAGTTTAGGTAAAAGTGCTATTTCTTTGTTCGTTTTTGCTTCACCAATGGCAAATCTAATCCTAATCGCTGGCATTTCTTTAGCGTTTAAAATTTGACTGATAAATGCTAAATCTTTTTTTGCAGCTTCCAAAGACTTTGTGTCTAAATACTCACCAAAGGGGTTAGTAACAATTCTTAAAGACTGAACTGTATATTCATTGTTTATAAAAACTGTGGATAATTGAGTACAAAAACGGGTAGCTTTTAAAATAGCATTTTTCCAATTTTTTCTTTCTGGCTCTAGATTTATGAAAGTCGTAATAGTTCTTATCTTGCAAAGCTGTTTGTTTTTATGAGGCATTATTTTCCTTTATTCATTTTTTAAGTCAAGATATAAAAGCAAGCTTCCCTAAGGATAGATATTATAGAAAGCTCGCGGTGATTTAGAATGTTCTTTGAAAAAACCATTTTAGATATGAAATAGTGAATCCATATTCTTGTTTTGTGATTATGCAGGCCAATCTCCAGATGTCTTTTCCTCCCTTGATTCGCATGGTGGAAATCTGTTTTGCAATGTGCATGAAAATTGCCTTCTTAATAGAGGTCTTACATAAAACAGTCTGTGGAATTGAGGTTTGTTGGATAACCATATTCACGACATCTTTAGATAAAGCCTTCCCTCCAAGAGCAGAATATTCTGCATAAAAGCAGTGCAAGCAATTTTTCTCAATTACTCGGTTTGCCATAGTACTAACATTGATTTTATATTGCTTATCATCAATAAAACGAAATGTCAGCTGTCTATCAATAGAGATCGAATTTAAATGATTTGCGCTAACATTTAATGTATTCATTTCGTGTGCCCTCAATATATGAATTAATGTTTGAAAAGTGTTGATTGATAATAATAAAGACGATAAATTAAATACAGATTCAAATAAATATTTATTTAAGGGTACAGATTAGCTTTTTTGTATCTGTACTTTAATTTTTATTAAAAATTGTACTTTTTTATGAACAAATACGAAACATTAGCCAAAGAACTGCATAAACAGATATCAGATGGTCAATTTCAAGCCAATATGAAGCTGCCTAGTGTGCGTCAATTATGTGAAAGACATGATTTAAGTATGTCGACAGTTGTCAGGGCTTTGGAAACATTACAACAAGATGGTGTGATAGAGAGTCGTGACCGCTCGGGCTTTTATATCAGTGCAGTATCTAAGCATTATTCTCCTGAGCCTGAATCTAGTTATATCTTAGAGCAGCCGACACAGATTGATAACAAAGAGCTCGTCTTGGCACTCATGCGGTCATTTTATGATCCTAAACTTTTTAATATTGGCCCTGCTATTCCATCGTCAAGT
>CALKZN010000057.1 GCA_938002995.1 uncultured Arenicellaceae bacterium
CCTTATCTAAAGCAGAAAAGCTAGGTGCATGCAGTGGAATAAATTCCTCTGTTTGATATATATCTCGAACCAGTTCAATAAAACGATCAATCATAAAGAACTCTATTTACAGTGATTTAAACATTATAAATATCAGCTTTATAACGCTTTTGATTACTTTCTATGGAAAACCAGTCAATGGTTTTTTGTAAACCTTCACGCAAGTCAATCTGCGGTTCATAGCCTACTAATTGTTTAATTTTTGTATTATCACAATGCAAGCGAAACACTTCTGATTTTGGTGGACGCAAACGCTCTTCTTCAGTCACAACATTCGCTGTTTTACCCATAAGTTCTGCGATGATTGCCACAGTATTAGCGATGCTGATTTCAGTGTTAGAACCAATATTCACTGTTTCACCGATCGCCTTATCACAATTTGCCAAAAGCATAAAACCTCGACATGTATCACCTACAAAATTGAAGTCGCGGGTTGGTGACAAATCCCCCGCACCAATATCATCGCTTTGCTGTAATTGAATGATCATTGAAGGAATCACTGCGCGTGCAGATTGCCTTGGCCCGTAAGTATTAAAAGGCCTTGCAATAGTCACAGGCATTTCAAAGGCAGAATAAAAACTATATGCGATTGAATCAGCACCAATTTTACTGGCACTATATGGTGATTGCGCCTGTAAGGGATGTTTTTCATCAATCGGCACATATTGCGCTGTTCCATACACCTCACTAGTGGAGGTATGAATAAAACGCTCAACACCATGATCTTTCGCCGCTTGACACATATTCAAGGTGCCAGTGACATTGGTTTCTACATAGCTACTTGGAGCATGATATGAATAAGGAATAGCAATCAACGAAGCCAGGTGATAAACAACGTCAATATCTTGCATGATATGTTGACAAAACGCTGGATCACGCACATCGCCAGAGACAATTTCACATTGTTGATGAATATTAGCAACCTCATCTAACCAGCCCCAACTATTAAACGAGTTGTATAAAACTAAAGCACGTACTTCGTGGCCTGCGGCGATCAACATTTCTGTAAGATGCGAACCAATAAAACCATCTGCTCCAGTGATTAAAACTTTTTTCTTATTCATGTATATCTCGCTGTTTAAAAGAGATCAATTATATCGAACCTGTAATATTGTCAAGAATAACAAAATCAACATTACGCCTGTTATTACAAAGAAAAACCATCATCAACGACGATGTTTTGACCAGTCACTGCACTTGAATTTGCAGAGAGCAAATATAGCAGCGTTGAGTCTAGATGTTCAGTATTCAACATGCCTTGAAGGCCACATTTAGCATTATATCGCTCTAGGAAATTTTCTGGCTGAGAATCTAAAACACCGCCTGGACTGATGCAGTTCACTCGTACTCCATCTTTGCGCAATAGTTGCGCCATATATTTGGTCAAATGAATTACCGCAGATTTGATCGCTGCATATTCAACGGGCATACTCATTGAATCAGGATATATATCAAAGTCTGGCGCTATTACGCCATAGATAGAGCCTAAGTTAATGATACTACCTTGTTTTTTCTCTTTAAAATAACGCGCGAATATTTGGCAACTAGAGAACGTTGTACCCATATTTAAATTAAGGTTTTCGCAAAAATCAGCATATTCAACATCAAAAAAACGTCGACCATAATTTTTATTACGTGGATATGCCGCATTCACCAACGCTGTGACCTTCCCAAACTCTTGAATGCTAGCCGCTAAGGCTTGTTGAATAGCTTCAGGAGAGCCTAAGTCCAATGTTAGGGTCAATAATTGCGAAGAGTTTAAATCGGCAGATAAAACTGTTAATTGCTGCTCATTAATATCCGCCGCAATCACTGATGCTCCTACATCAAGACACACTTCAACAAAACGCTTACCAATCAAACCGCAGGCGCCATTGATAAAAATTATTTGATTTTCTAGTAATTTATTGTTTTCTGGCATAACGCTTATCCTAGCTTATCTTGAAGGATTAATTCAGCTAACTTGAAATCGCTCGCATCATCAATATCAATAGCATTTAGTGTTTCCACTTCTTGTATCTTAAGTGTACCGTCCCAAATACTTTGATTTTTCAAAATAAAATCAGGCCTGGACACATAAGCGACCGTTGTCATATTAAAAGCTTGTGATACATCCTGACGGCGTGAAGTCTGCTTTGATTCTATAAATTTCGAACCAAAACCTTGTGAATCTAGCTTCAACATATTAAAGCACGGGTGATGCCCACTTTTGCTGGCTGTTACAACCATATCAACACCTTTTTGTAACTTTTCAAGCGCACCTCTAACATCTTTGACTTCACGGCAAGGAGCAGTGGTGGGTAATGAGACAAATCGATCAAAGGACCCATAATGCGTTAGCACATATTCAATGGCATGTTGCCAAGCGGTCCACTCTGAAGCAGTATCTGAGGCTAATTCTGCAGGTCTTTTAAAAGGAACTTCTGCGCCATACTCTTCAGCGACACTTGCAATCTGATCGCTATCTGTGGAAACAAAAATACGATCAATGTCCGGCATAGACTTTGCCAACTCTATAGAATGGGTGATCAAGGGTTTACCAAGCAGAATTTTAGTATTCTTCCCAGGCAAACCTTTCGAGCCGCCTCTGGCAAAGATAAAAGCAAATGTTTTCATAGATGTTGTAAAGCTATAGAGACACTAAAAATAGAACAATAAAACTATGCTGATTATTAAAAAGACCACAAATGGTAAACTTTAGTGCGTTTAAACATGTTTTTATACGCGATTATGTCGCAAATTACCAAGACCGAGGATCTAATGTTGCAACATCTTTAAATACCCACTCATCAAAATTCAAAGCAATATCGGTATTTGCATGAACTAATTGCTCTAATTGTTGCTCTGAAGACACTCCAATAACCCAACGATCTACCAAAGACTGTTTTTTAGCAAAACTAATGCACGCATCATAAGCTAGTATCTTCTGTTTGTGTATTTCTTGGTGGAATGCTGCATTATGAAGTAGCAACGCTTGAGGTAAGTTTGCGGTGACTTGAGGCTTCAAAATCAAGCCTTTTAAAAATAAACTTCTTGCATGGATCTCAACACCTTTGTCAGCAAGTAGTTTCAATGTCCCGCTTTGAATGAAACGCTGATCAAAAATATTACATGGTAATTGAATTAGATCAAATTCAAATTTCTCATACAATATTTGTGCTTCCTCTGGCGTATAAACAGACACACCTATCTTATTCACACGTCCCTTTGCTTTTAGCTCTTGCATCCAATCTACCAGAAAATCTGCACCTGGCTTAAAGAGATCCTGGACATCGTGTACTAACAAACCATAACAAGTGTGAGTTTGCATGTTTTGCAATGACTCTTGAAAATGATCTTCTACTAAATGCAAAGTTTGGTCATTAATTTGATTTTCTTCGATCTTAACAAGTTTGGTCACACAGACTTTGCGTAACTCCGGTACTAAATATTTACCAATCAATTGTTCCGCATTGCCATAGCTTGGCGCAGTATCGAAACTGTCGAAACCTAATGCGCTCGATTTTATGAATATTCTTTCTGCAATATCATCCTCAACTTGTTGAGGATTAATAGCGCCATAAGGCATGCCTAGTTTAGTCGTACCAATTGCGAATCGTTGTGTAATATCCTTAGAAATTAAATTTTTATGCATCAATGTTTTAAGCAATTATTTTAAGTTATCAACTAAGGCTTTTACTTCTATATAAATTTTTTGTTTACTAAAGCTCGGTTGTTTAAAGGTAACAATACTCGGGTAGTCTTGATTCAATTTTGACAAAAACAATTCAAATTTCTCAGCATATCCTACAATTGGTAGACGATACGCACACGGCGTTTTAATGACTTTTACATCCAATGGTTTTTCGCAATTTACAATAGATAGTTCACGCATTTGTTGCCAAACTTCTTCGCTATTACTTTCATCAATATTCCAACGTTCACTGCCCTTTTGCATAAAAACTTCACCACAAACATAGGTATTACCATCGACAATCTGTTTTGAATA
>CALKZN010000058.1 GCA_938002995.1 uncultured Arenicellaceae bacterium
ACATTAACCGATCGATCTAAGTTTAGTACTCGCTTTCTCATTGGAACCAGTTACCTTCGAAATGATTTCATTGTAGATGTTTCTAGTAACTATACAAAAGTTTCAAGCTGTAATTCAATAGCAAGCTAATTATGAAAAAACTCTTTCTTTCTTTTATATCAAGCATATTTTTCTTCTTTTGTGCTGTCACCTTCAGTGTGATGGCATACAAAGTGTATAGTTTGAACTTCCCTCTTAGCCAAACAGAAGAAAATACACTTTGGCAATATGAAACAAAAATTCGTTTCAATGCCGATGGTGGCCCGCAAAAAGTCAGAGCATGGATTCCTCGTAACACTGAAAGGTTTGTTATCAATGATGAAGATTTTTTCTCAGGTGATTTCGGCTTAAATGTTGCAAAAATAGATATTGGCAATAGATCTGAATGGTCTAAAAGAGATGCTAAAGGTTGGCAAACTCTGTTTTATCGTGCATTGATTGAGCCTGTCGAGGTTGATTTAGGATCTATGAACTTAGGGCAACCCATCGTTGAAGATCCCGTCTTTACCAATATAGAAGGTGAAGTGGCGACTATGGTCATTCAACGAGCTAAAAAGACTTCTGCAGATCATGAAAGTCTCGTCTTACAGTTAATCGGCGCTCTGAATGATCGTAATAGCATGGACAATCTAAGCGTGTTATTACCCGCAGGGAGAGAATCTGCGATGCCGGTCTTAATCAGACTCCTGGCCAAAGAAAACATTCCAGCACGCATTGCAAACGGTGTTTTTCTGAAAGATGGTAGTGAAGGCAACATTGAATCCTGGCTTGAAGTATTCCACGATGATCAATGGCAACTTTTTGATACCGAGTCTGAACAAGTCATTCCAAAAAATGAAGCACTTGTGATTTGGAATGGTTTCGAACAATTTGTCACTGTGAATAATCGTGCAAACAATATTGACGTTAATATCTCTTTAAAACCGCGCAACGAAAACTTATTAGATTTTTTTCAATTACGAAAAAATGAATCCAAGCACTGGTTAATAGACTATTCATTCTTTAGTCTTCCACTATCTATCCAAAATGACTTTAAGATCCTGGTTACTATACCTATAGGGGTTCTACTATTAGTAGTGCTACGTAACTTAATTGGGATCAAAACTTTTGGTACTTTTTTACCTATTCTGATCGCCTTATCTTTTCGAGAAACTGGCTTAATCGCAGGCATTTTAATGTTCACATTAGTTGTTGCTCTTGGTTTACTGACAAGACAGCTACTAGATCGCTTAAATCTATTAATGATTCCCCGGGTGGGTTCCATATTGATTGTAGTCTTACTCTTCATGGTAACAATCGCCATGCTGAGCTTTAAACTAGGCATTGATATAGGCTTGTCTGTCACCTTATTCCCGATGGTAATACTAGCCATCATGATAGAAAGAATGTCAATCCTATGGGACGAACGTGGTCCATTTGAGGTATTCAAACAAGCTATAGGTACTGTCATGGTTGCTGCTTTGGGCTTTTGGATAATGAACCTTCCCGCACTTCAACATATACTATTTGTTTTTCCTGAGTTGCTATTAGTCATACTGGGGTTAACCATGGTAATGGGACGTTATACTGGTTTCAAACTTACTGAGTTGTTTCGATTCAGAGCCATTATTGACAGCGCAATGACAAAGCGTAATCAGGTTTAAAAATGTTTGGCATTATCAAAAAATTCCATGAATTTGGCTTAGTTGGCATCAACAAGCGTAACGCAGGTTATACGCTAACGTACAATCCACGAAACAAATACCCTCTTGTTGACGACAAATTACTGACCAAAAAGTTAGCCATTGAAGCGGACTTAGCTGTTCCTGAGTTATACGGTGTCATTGATAGTGTAGGCCAATTAAAAAAACTGGAATCAATACTAGATCCCTACACGCAATTTGTGATTAAGCCTGCTCAAGGAAGCGGTGGCGACGGCATCATGGTCATAGCAGATAGGTTTGAAAAAGACTGGCAAACAGTCAATGGTCAAATTTTGCTTACCTGTGAAATTGAACAACATATTACTAATATTCTCAGTGGCATTTATAGTCTAGGCGGAATGACTGACCGAGCTATGATTGAATATTGCGTACAGTTTGATCCTCTTTTTTCTGAAATTAGTCATCAAGGCGTTCCTGATGTTCGTATCATAGTTTTTCAAGGCGTTCCAGTAATGGGCATGGTACGTTTACCAACCCGTAAGTCATGCGGCAAAGCAAACCTTCATCAAGGCGCAATTGGTGTCGGCATAGATTTATCTAATGGCCACACACTGACAGGCGTGCAAAGTAATAAGATTATCCATACACATCCCGATACGCGTAATACTATTGTCGGTGTCAAAATTCCTCAATGGGATAAGTTACTGACTATCGCTGCAGGTTGTTACGAACTCAGTGGAATGGGATATTTAGGTGTCGATATTGTCTTAGATCGCGACAAAGGACCATTGATTCTTGAACTAAATGCTAGACCAGGCTTAGCTATTCAAATTGCTAACAGAGTCGGCTTAGAAAGTCGCTTAGAACGCGTTAAGAAGGCAAAGCTAGATAAGGCGTCTATTGAGGAGCGAATTGCTTATTCTAAAGCTGAATTTGCGAATAAAATTATTCTTTAACCTGATTTACTCTAAAGTCCAAACATACTGCGTTCACGCAAGAAAGGATGCAGTTTTAATGCCTCAATAATGTTTTGCTTGGCTAACACCGGCTTATTTTGACGCATACGAATCACAGCCCTACCTGCTAAAGAACCAAAATGTCGTGGTTCAAGTTCTAATGTTTTTGCAATTGCTTCCAGAGAGGCTTCATATTTTTCTTGATGAAATAATACTGTAGCCAGTTGATTCCACAGTTCTGGATAATCAGGTGCGATCAATGACACTTGATTCAACACTTCAATAGCGCCATTAAAGTCATAGCCACTTCGTTTTTTCATGGCTAGCTTCATTAGTTCATCAACTTCCTTATCACCCGATTGAAACCAGCGTCGCCAGATTTGAGTTTCGTACTCCCTAGCTTGCGCTTCATCTTTTGATTCTTTTAGTAATTGGAACAAATTATCCAATGATAATTGTTCAATATTAGCTGGGGATGTTTGTTGAGCCTGCGCTATGGCTGCACTATGAAAAGCGATAGCTTGAAAGGCAATCATACTTCCTAGAAAAAATCCTTTGAATATCTTGTTAACACTATTGTTATATTTCATTTTTAGTTCTTAAAATTTGGCTTAGGATTGATCATAACAGGTCATCACCTATTTAATAATGCGGTGGCCGTTCATCAGAACTATTTGCTTCGCCATTATTGGCATCGTTCGCAGTACGAATTTGTTCAACTAACTTAGCTTGTTGAGCTTTTAATAAAGCCACTTGTGTCTGTTGTTTATAGAATTCGTCGCTCAATTTTTCCAATGTGTCTTCAAGAAAAGCAATTTTCATTTCAAGACTATCGATTCTGGAAAGTTCGGACATAGTGGTCTTCCTAATAAATTTTGATTAAAGGAGATATATCGTCATTTTAACAGGCCCTCAAATCTAAGAGCCTATTAAATAACAAGAATCTCTTTTTAAACTGCGCTAAAGGCTTGTTCTAAATCAGCAACGATATCGTCAATATGTTCAATACCGATGCATAAACGCAATGTTTCTGGAGTCACTCCGGCTGCCAATTGTTCAGCTTCGGTCATTTGGCGATGAGTGGTTGATGCGGGATGACAAGATAGTGACTTCACATCACCAATATTCACCAAACGCTTAATCATTGATAACTTATCATAGAATTTAACGCCTGCATCAAAGCCCCCTTTGATGCCAAACGTCATCAAAGAACTAGGTTTACCATCAAAATACTTTTGCGCTAAAGCATGATGAGGGTGATCTTTTAAACCTGCATAGCTCACCCACTCCACTTTATTATTACCTTGTAAGTATTCGGCAACAGCCATAGCATTTTCACAATGACGCTCCATTCGTAATGACAAGGTTTCTAGGCCCTGCATAATTTGCCAAGAATTCATTGGCGAAATCACTGAACCTGTGTTTCTTAAAGGCACTGTTCTTGCTCTACCAATATATGCAGCTGGGCCAAGCGCTTCAGTATAAACCACACCGTGATAAGCGTCTTCTGGAGTATTTAGTTCAGGATATCTCTCAGCATTTTTAGCCCAAGGAAATGTCCCAGAATCTACAATAATTCCTCCCATACTGGTTCCATGACCACTAATAAACTTGGTCAGTGAATGCACAACAATGTCTGCGCCATATTTGATCGGCTCGCACAATACTGGAGATGCAACCGTATTATCAACAATCACAGCAACACCTTGTTTATGTGCAACTTTAGCAATTTCTTCAATATCAGCAATATTCCCCGCTGGATTACCAATGGTTTCGCAATAAACAGCTTTAGTATTATCATCAATTAGTTTTTCAATATCCGATGCCTGATCAGTAGCTGCAAATTTAACTTCAATTCCTAGTCTTGGGAGCTCATGAGCAAGTAAAGTATAAGTGCCACCATATAGCTGTGGCGTAGCGACAATATTATCCCCAGCAGACGCAATATTAAGAATCGCATAATTAATTGCTGCCATTCCAGAACTTAATGCCAAACCTGCAATACCACCTTCTAATTCAGCAACACGTTTTTCCAATACGTCAGTTGTTGGGTTCATTAAACGTGTATAGATATTGCCGGGAACAGCCAGATTAAATAAATCTGCGCCGTGTTGAGCATCATTAAATTCATATGCCGTTGTTTGATAAATCGGCACAGCACATGAATTTGTTGTCTTATCGGTCTCATAGCCGGCATGAATGGCAATTGTTTCTTTTTTCATTCCTAATCCTCTTAGTTTATTTTCACTTTAATTGTCCAAACCTACTCTGAAAGTATCATTGATTATTATTCTAACCAACCACGGGTTCGTTCAATCGCTTTTGACCAAATATTAAGATGTTTTTGACGCTCTTCATTACTCATTTTTGGAATAAACACTTGTTCAATATTCATCTTTGTCTGAATAAATTCTTCAGACCAAAGTTTCACACCTAGGCCTGCCATATAGGCAGCGCCAGTCGCTGTTGATTCAAGGTTAATAGGCCTTTCAATAGATAATTCTAAAATATCAGCTTGGAACTGTGCTAAATAGTCATTGGCAATGGCACCACCATCGACACGAAGGTTTTGCATTTTAACATTGCTATCTTGTTGCATGGCTGTGAGTAAATCATAGGTTTGTAAGGCCAGTGATTGTAGTGTAGCTCTGACTAATTCTGCTTTTCCTGACCCTCTGGTTAGGCCAAATATCGCCCCTCGAGCATTCATATCCCAGTAAGGAGCTCCTAACCCAGCAAAAGCAGGTACAACCACAACAGTTTCATCTTCGTTTGCAGTAAGCGCTAAATCTTCAGTTTCTTGAGCCGATTCGATAATTTTCAAACCGTCACGAAGCCATTGTATAGCCGCACCAGCAATAAACACACTGCCTTCAAGGGCATAAACTAGCTTGCCGTCTTTTCTCCAAGCAATAGTGCTCAATAAGCCTGACTGACTTTGAATCTGCTCTTGTCCTGTATTCAACAGCAAAAAGCACCCTGTACCATAAGTATTCTTTGCTTGACCCTTCTTCCAGCCTATTTGCCCGAATAGCGCAGCTTGTTGGTCGCCAATGACACCAGTAATAGGTATTTTTATGCCCTCTACTTCATAGTCACCAAAATGTGCATTCGAATCTTTTATCGCTGGCAGCATAGCAGCTGGCACTTTTAATGCTTCTAACAATTCATCATCCCATTCGGCAGCTTCTATATTCAACAGCATTGTTCGGGATGCATTTGAACAGTCAGTGGCATGTACTTTGCCTTGTGTCAGCTTCCAGACTAACCAGGTATCGATAGTGCCAAATAATAAATCGCCTTTTTCAGCTAAAGAGCGAGCACCATCAACATTATCTAAAATCCATTGAATTTTCGTTCCTGAAAAGTAAGCATCAATAACTAAACCTGTTTTGGCACGAATGACTGATTCCCAATCATCTTCTTTTAACTGCTTACATATACCTGCAGTTCGTTTATCTTGCCAGACGAGAGCATTATAGATGGGCTTCCCTGAGTTTTTATCCCATACAACCGTCGTTTCGCGTTGATTAGTTATGCCGATAGCCGCTATGTCTTTAGGCTTAAGTTCATTTTCCCGAATAACTTGCTGCAATACGCTTAGTTGTTTTTCCCAGATTTCAATAGGATCGTGTTCCACCCAACCGGGTTTAGGAAAATGTTGTGTAAACTCTTGTTGAGTGATATCAACAATTTCAGCTTTATCATTAAACAACACTGCACGACAGCTACTAGTACCCTCATCAAGAGATATAATGTATTGGTTCATATTTTTTTATTTTTATATACAATTTCTTAAATAATACAACGGATCACTACAATGAAAGTTCATTATTCTACACCAGAAAACCAAGAATATTTCTTTGATGAAGGATGCCACATCTTAGAACTGTACAATGACCCTGAAAACAGTGAACTATCCATTGCCAGAGCACGCGTAGCAGCCAATACCGAAACTCGTTTGCATGCACTAAGTAACACAATTGAGCGTTATATTATTTTGAGTGGTGAAGGCATCGCCACGATTGACGAAAAAGAATATTTAGTAAAAACCAATGATGTCCTAATCATTGATAAGGGTATCCCACAGAAAATTCGTAATACAAAACAAGAAGACTTAGTCTTTCTGGCAGTTTGCTCACCACGATTCACCCCCGAATGCTATCAAGAAGTATGAGCAAAACAGTCATAAAGGCACTTCAATGTGCCATTATGACTGATAAAATTTATCCCTACTAAGGCCTCCCTACTGAGCCCTCCTTACTAAGTCCTATGAATAAAAGGTTTTACCCTCTTTTGCCATTGTTTCTAGAATAGGAGCAGGTTTAAAGCGAATACCATACTCACCTTCTAAAGCATTTAGTTTGTTCACCAATGTCTCTAGACCTAATGCATCAGCATGGCGAAATGGTCCGCCTAAAAATGGTGGAAAACCAAGCCCAAAAATAGCACCAATATCTCCATCACGTGCATTGCGGAGAATGTTTTCTTCTAAGCAATATGCCGCTTCATTAACCATTTGCAATAAACAACGTTCAGCGATTTTTTCATCACTTATTTCATTAGAACCGGGAGCAATTGCACCAAGAAGTTCGTAAATTGACTGATCCACTTCTTTATCATTTGACTTAGATAAACCCGCTAATAAGCCTTTTTTCTTATCAGTATATTGATAAAAACCACGTTTATTCTTTCTACCTTTGCGATCATCATTGATGACATTTTGCATCGCTGGTAATGGCGCTAAACGTTCACCGAAAGCTTCATGCATAGTGTCTGCAATATGGCTAGCCACATCAATACCTACCTCATCCAAAAGGACAATTGGCCCTACTGGGAAACCTGCTTTTTGAAGTGCGGTATCAATTTTTTCTATTTCCACCCCTTCCACAACCATGCGAGTAGCTTCGTTAACATAAGGAGCTAGAATGCGAGTGGTATAAAAACCAGGACCATCATTGACAACAATCACTGTTTTACCTTGCTTCTTACCAAATTCAACACAACTTGCAGTCACCCAATCGGATGTGTCTTTACCAACAATGATTTCTAGCAATGGCATTTTCTCTACCGGCGAAAAATAATGCATGCCGATAACACGTTCAGGCTGTTTAGCGCCTTTGGCGATTTCATGGATTGGTAAGGCCGAAGTATTTGTCGCAAAAATGATTTCTTTATTGTCTTCAACTGCTTCGATATCTGCAATCATACGACGCTTTAAATCTACATCTTCAAAGACTGCTTCAATCACAATATCAGCTGATTTAAAGCCAGAATAATCCGCAGTCGAACTTAACTTTGATTGTAGCTGTCGTTTCTCTAGATCACTCATTCGGCGGCGGTTAACCTGCTTACCTAGCAGTTTATTAATATAACTAATGCCCCTACCAACACCTTCTATATCACGATCTTTCAAGCGTACTTTAGTGCCTGCATTTTTCATTGACACATAGGCAATACCAGCACCCATAAGTCCTGCACCTAAAATACCTACTTTATCAATCGGTCGTGTCAAGCCTTCAGGGTTTCCATCAACGCCTGTATCTTTCTTTAGATCAGTTGTGGCAAAATAAATGCTCTGTAATTGCTTGGATTCAGCTGTCATTGCTAACTCAGCAAAACCTTCACGTTCAACCATCAATCCTTTATCAAAACCCAGCTCAAGACCCGCTTCCATTGCATCAATAATTTTCAATGGTGCTGGATAATTACCAAAAGTTTTAGCCAGTGTTTGTTCACGTGCTTTTTTAAAAATCAAACCTCTTGCCATACTGAGATTCATGGCTTTTTCTTTTATACCTAGTTTACGAGGACTTGCTTTGCCAGATAAAACTAATTTTTCTGCAACGTCCATGATAATGCTTTCAGCAGCAACATCTGACACTAAACCAGCACGATAAGCTCTTTTTGCAGGAATTTGTTTACCTGTTAACGCCATATCAAGAGCAGTTGGCAAATCTACTAAACGTGGTAATCGTTGCGTACCACTGCCACCCGGCAATAAACCCAGTTGAACTTCAGGCAAACCAAGCTTAGTACTTTTATGGGTTGAGGCAACTCGATAATCAAATGCCATAGCGATTTCTAAACCACCACCCAAGCATGCGCCATGAATTACAGCTGCAGTCGGTTTCTTGCAATTTTCGATGAACATAGTCATTTGCTGCAGCTTCTCAGCTAATGCAGTAACGTCTTCGACTGTTTTAGCCGCAGCTATCATTGAAATATCAGCTCCGGCAATAAAACTATCTTTACCCGATCTGAAAATAATGCCCTTCACTTCAGGATTGCTTTCTGCATTAGTAAAAACCGCTGTGAAGTCTTCAAGTAAGTCCTCACGTAACACATTCATTTGTTCATTCGGAAGATCATAGGTAATGACTTGGACCCCAGAATCTAACACTTTGCTTGTTAATGCATCCATTACGCTACCTCCACGACAATTGCGCCACCTAAGCCGCCAGCTGCACATGCGGTGATCAAACCATGTTGGCCTCCTGTACGTTTCAAGTCGTGCAAGATTTGCGTCAATTGCCGAGTACCTGTCGCAGCAAAAGGATGCCCAATAGCGATGGAACTCCCTGAGATGTTAAATTTATCCATATCAATCTCACCAATAGCTTTATTACTGTTTAAATGTTCTTTAGCGAACTCTTTTGATGCAAAAGCATTAATATTAGACATAATTTGAGCGGCAAATGCTTCGTGCATATCAATTAAATCAATGTCTTTTAAGTCCAACTTAGCGCGTTTTAACGCAATAGGAGTGGCAAAGCTTGGTCCCATCAACATTTGCCAATTAGGATCAATTGCTGCAAACGCATAGGATTTAATATAGCCCAAAGGTTCATAACCCGCGGCTTTAGCGGCTTGTTCACTCATCAAAATAACCGCACTAGCACCATCAGTTAAAGGCGAACTATTACCTGCTGTAACCGTTCCATGCTTGCGATCAAACACAGGTTTGAGTTTGGCATATTTCTCAAGTTCAGAACCTGCACGAAATAAATTGTCCTTACTCTGAACACCACGGTTTTCAGTCACTACCGACATCACTTGATCATCAAACCATCCTTCTTCCCATGCTTTAGTCGCATTAATATGAGAATTATGAGCAATTAAATCTTGATCTGAGCGGGCAATACCATTTTCTTGAGCCATTTTCTCAGCAGCTTCACCCATCGTGTAATCTGCAGATGGTTCACGCAGTGCCGGAGCAGTTGGCATTAAATGACTTGGTCTAACTGATTTTAATGCTGCAAGTTTTGCACCAAATGATTTGGCTTTAGATGCTTTTAATAAAGCTTGAGCAAAAGTCTTATGTGCAGTTAATGGCACATCGCTTGAATTATCCGCACCGCCAGCAATACCAGCATTCAAAAGGCCTAAATCGATTTGCTGACTAATATTAACAACCGATTGATAACTCGTTGCACACGCGCGTGAAACCGAATAGGCATCACATGAGGCAGGCAAACCGGAACCTAAAGTGACTTCTCGAGCAATATTAGGTGCCTCTGGAGAAACAATCACTTGCCCAAAAACGACTTGTTCTATGATTTTAGGATCAATATCTGTGCGTTCGACTAACTCTTTAACAACATGAATACCTAATTGACGGGTTGGAATACCCATGTACCCAGATGCTTGTTTCAAAAATGGTGTACGTAGTCCACTAACAATAGCTACGCGATTCGATTTTGCTGCCATAGGATTCTCAACGTTTATAACAGTAGCTGCTTAACCACTGCATATTAATTATAAATTTATAGTGCCGACATCTAAATGCTCATGCCAGCGTTGACTTTACTACTTATTAGTTTCTGCTATCTAAATAGACCTTTATGACAATAAAGATATCACGGTTTAACCAAATCAAATGTAAACCTTCTTAAATTTTTAGTCAGACTATAAAGTATAAAATGTCTATACCTCAAGTAGTGGCATCGCTAACTTGTTTTCATTAAGCAGGTGATAATTTCGAGCAATTACCCTATACAGCTATGGACTACTTACAAGCTGCTTTTAAATCTCTGCCAATGAAAGTGTGGACCTGGATCATTTTTACGGCCTGGAGCAATATCACTATGACCAAAGATATGCTCTGGATCGATATCATATTCTTTAATAAGGCTTTTACTAAGCCTGCTTAAGGCTTGATATTGTTGACCCGTAAAGCCATCACTTGCTTCGTCCCAACCTTCTAACTCAATACCAATAGAAAAATCATTAACATTGTCACGGCCTAAACAGTTTGAAACTCCAGCATGCCATGCTCGGTAATTAGCATTAACAAACTGAACCACCTCACCATCACGACGAATCAAAAAATGACTAGACACTGTTAAATGACAAATATCTTGAAAGTACGGGTGTTCATTAGGATCAAGTTTATTGCAAAAAAATTGTTCAATATGTCTCGACTGATATTCCCCTGGGGGCAAGCTAATGGAGTGAATAATTAAAACTTCAGGCAGAACTCCCTCAGGCCTGTTATCACAATTAGGTGACGAGATTTGCCTTGCTGGTAAATACTCACCATCATTAAAGTTATTTTTCTCAGAAGTTAAATCATTCACTTGCATACAAAATCACACCAAAAAGTAAAAAAAAGCGTATATATACATAATAAATTTCAAAGAAATCCAAGCAAAAATTCCGGCAAGAACATCATCGATCATAATGCCAAAACCGCCATGCACATGTTGGTCTAACAACTTAATTGGATAAGGTTTTAAGATATCGAAAAAGCGAAATAAGGCAAAGGCTAACAATAGAGCTATAAATGTTTTCGGCAGAAATGCTAAAGCAATCCATACACCCACAAACTCATCCCATACTATAGAGCCATGATCATGTGATCCTAAGGCTTTGGCCGTATAACCGCACAGAAAAACACCAACAGCAAAAGTAAATAATAAAACAGCGATATACAAGCCCATACTTAAATCGGCTAATAAAAACCACCAGACTGGTAAAGCAGCCAATGTTCCCCAAGTTCCAGGCGCTGGTTTAATTAACCCAGAACCAAAACCCAATGACAAAAAATGCCCTAGGTTAAATAAATCTTTGATGTTAGGTTGTCTTGCCATTTTATTTTGAAGAATCAGTGGAAAAATGCTGCCAAGCAGGTCTTTGGCATTCATAAACTTTATCGTTCATCTGGCAAAAGACTCGCTTATCATCTTTTGTTTCATCTTTATCAACCATTTGCCCTATTCGAGTCAATGGATAATCTAAAGATTCAGCAAGCTCATGCAAAGCCTTACGTTTACTTGAATGTGCAGTAAAACAAAGTTCATAATCATCTCCGCCATTGAGAGCATAGTCGGAATTTATTTCGACATTTTTAGATGTAAAGAAACGTTTATAAGCACGAGATAAAGGCAATGCATTTACGTTAACCTCGGCATTTAAAGAACTTTTTTCACAAATATGATCTAAATCCCCAAGCAAGCCATCTGAAATATCCAAACAGGCGCTAGCAAGACCATAGAGTCGTTCGCCGAGCATATAACGTGCCTCAGGGTAACGTAAACGATTAATAAGTTCAGCTTGATGCGCGCCCTCTTCAGTTAACGCTAAAGCCGCATCCCCTAAAAAGCCACTAACATAAACATCATCATCCTTTAAAGCACCGCTACGCGTTAAAAATTCACCCTGTTTGACTAGGCCTGTCAAATTCATAGAAACAGCTAGTGGGCCAGTTGTAGTATCACCACCTACTAGATTAACTCCCAACAAAGTACAACGCGACTGCAATCCAGCAGCAAAATCTGATAACCACTTTTCATCAGGCGTTGGCATAGTAAGCGCCACTGTTGCCCATTTAGGCACTGCACCCATTGCGGCAATATCGCTTAAATTTACATGTAAGAGCTTATGCGCCAATGCATCAGCGGAGAAAGTTGCATCAAAATGCACATTGAGAACCATGGTATCCACGGTTTGAACGATCTGAAAACCCTCAGGAACATCCATTACTGCGGCATCATCACCGATACCTAAAACAACCGATGAATCCGTTTTAATTCTATCTATATATTTATTTATTAGTTTAAATTCAGTCATTTAAAGCTAATACTTAAAATTTCACACTAAGGGTAGATATCCCTTAACTATCTTCTCTAAGGGATTTAACAGATGTTTCACTGGCCAATTTATCTAGCGTTCCATTAATAAATTTATAACCGTGGTCCGCACCAAATGTCTTAGCGAGTTCAACACCTTCATTAATGATGACTTTGATAGGCACAGAATGGTGAAATAACATTTCATAGACACTTAGACGCAAAATACTGCGTTCAATAGGATCAACCTTAGTTATATCTCGATCTAAAAAAGGTGCCACTGTTTTTTCAATAACATCGCAATTGGCACCTACTCCGACTAACAAACTATTCAAATAATCACTATCTAGCGATTTCCTTTGTTTTTCTTCGATAAATTCAGTGCTAATTTCATCGAAAGGACAACCCATCATGTCCCACTGATAGAGTGCTTGGACAGCTGCACTCCGTGCTTTATGACGATTACTCACCAGAAGTATCTCTTACGTTTAGCCTTGAAATTATCATGATTGTATTTTCTCGTTTTACTTTTGAAAACTTATTTAAAGCTTTTTCAGAACATTAATCATTTCGACAACAGTCAAAGCAGCTTCAGCACCTTTATTGCCTGCTTTGGTACCTGAACGCTCAATCGCTTGTTCAATCGTATCGACAGTTAATACGCCAAAACCAATAGGTTTGCCGCTTGCTAATGCAATTTGCGACAAGCCTTTTGAACATTCTCCAGCAACATAATCAAAATGAGGTGTAGAACCGCGAATGACCGCCCCTAATGCCACAACTCCATCGACCTTCTTCGATTGTGCTAGCTTTTGCACCGCAACTGGAATCTCGTGAGCGCCGGGAACACGCACGACTGTAATATCTTTTTCGTCAACACCATGGCGTTGTAAAACATCAATTGCACCACTAACTAAACTCTCAACAACAAAGCTATTAAAGCGGCCAACGACTAAAGCGATTTTTTGTCCTTTACCGTAAACTTCACCTGAAATTTCTGTATATGCCATATTTTATCTCTACTATACTTTTTCTATACTGACTGTTTTTTACTCGTAACAAGTTTTTTAAGCATTCACCTAAAACAAATAATTCATTTATTTTACATTAATTTAAGCTGCTTATGTAATCTGTTATCTCAAGATCAAATCCAGATAAACCATGCATCTTTTTAGGCGTACCTAATACACTCATTTTTTTCACACCGAGACTTGCCAAAATTTGGCTACCTGCACCAAGCAGACGCAAATGTTGATCTTCTCGAGAGGTACGCTCACCACTAGATTTTTTGATATCAGTTAAGATTTCATTATCATCTTGCTCATAGCGCAATATTACTAAAATGCCAGCACCTTTATCTTGAATATAGTCCATCACTTCTGATGTACTCCAGCTTTTTTTACCGTAGATGCTATTCAATACTGAAACAACTTCTGATTCCACATGCACTCGAACAGGAATCGACTTATCTGCGTGAACCTCACCTTTAATAAATGCCAAATGAGACTCATCACGAACAACATCATTAAACACAACACTACGCAGATCACCTTGCGGAGTTTCTAAAACTGAGTCATGGACAGGTACAACTGTTGGTTCACGATCTAAGCGATAGCGAATTAATTGGGCAATAGAACAAATCTTTAAATCATGCTCTTTTGCAAATTCCACCAAATCAGGCATCCGAGCCATGGTGCCATCTTCGTTTAAGATTTCACAAATAACCGCAGATGGGTCTCGTCCAGCTAAACGTGAAAAATCACAACCTGCTTCAGTATGACCTGCGCGGCTTAATACTCCACCTGGCTGAGCCATGATCGGGAAAATATGCCCGGGCATAACAATATCGCCTTCTTTTGCGTCTACCGCCACTGCATCTCGAACTGTTTTTGCTCTATCAGCTGCTGAAATGCCGGTTGTTACACCTTCAGCCGCTTCAATTGATACAGTAAAATTGGTTGAAAAACGGGCATGATTGTCGCCTACCATCAATGGCAAGCCTAGACGCTGGCAACGCTCTTCCATCAAGGTTAAGCAAATCAAACCACGGCCATACTTAGCCATAAAATTAATATGTTCAGGCATTACGGCATCTGCAGCCATAACCAAATCGCCCTCATTTTCACGATCCTCATCATCGGTGATGATAACCATTTTCCCAGCGGCGATATCTTTTAAAACGTCTTCAACACTACTTAACATGTCAGCAAGCTTCCTAAAATCTGTTTACAAACAAATTGTTTACACTAATTTTGCTTTTTAAGGGCGCGAATCATAGCATAAAACACCTACAACCAATCCCTCAATCTAACAGATATTTCCATCATTCATTTGCTTAAATTTAATGAAAAAAATTTGCATAAAACATCCTTTCAAACATAGACTTTAGATTCACATTATCAATTGCATTTATGGAGACTTGGAGCATGTACAAACTCATTATCGGAAACAAAAACTATTCTTCTTGGTCTTTACGCCCATGGGTATTAATGCAAGAACTAGGTATTACATTCACTGAAGAATTAAAACCTTTCATTGAAGGTGGTAGTTGGTCCGAGTTTCGTAAATTCTCCCCAACAGGAACTGTACCAATACTGATTGATGAAACAAGAGGCATCTTAGTGTGGGACTCACTGGCGATTGTAGAGTTTTTGGCTGACAATTATCATCCAGTATGGCCTAAAAATAAAACAGCTCGTGCATGGGCGCGTTCGGCTGCTGCTGAGATGCATTCAGGATTTTCGGCACTTCGCAATCAATGCAATATGACTGTCGGTCAGCGAGTAAAGCTCAACACGATTACGCCCGAGCTAAGCAAAGACCTGCAGCGTATTGATGAACTTTGGAATGAAGGTTTGAGCCGTTTTGGTGGAAAATTTCTTGGCGGAGATGAATTTACAGCAGTAGATGCCTTTTATGCTCCTGTCGCATATCGCATACGTACTTTCTCGCTCGAGATGAGTGAAACCTCTTTGGCTTATGCAAAACATTTGCTCGAACTTCGTTCTTTGCAACAATGGGAAGCGGCCGCACTTAAAGAAACTTGGCGTGAACCTGGTCATGAAAAAGAGACTAACGATGCCGGCATTGTCATTCATGATTACCGCGAGACAATCTAGCTAATATTAAGTCAAATATTAGCTACTCTTATGTTAACGGCAAACGTTGATGGTTGATTATTTTCTGCAATACAAAACTTGAATGAACACCACTCACACCTTCAATAGGTGTGAGTTTTCCCAACAAAAATTGCTGATAAGTATCCATGTCTTTTGTGACAACTTTCAATTGATAATCTGAAGCCTGCCCAGTAATTAATAAACATTCTTGAACTTCCTGACAGCTTGCGACTACTTTCTCAAAATTAGCAAACCGTTCTGGAGTATGTTTATCCATACTTACATGTACTAAGGCAGTTAAGTTCAAATTCAACATTTTAGAATCAAGCAAAGTAACATGACCAACAATGAGCCCTACTTCTTCTAATTGTTTAACCCTTCTCAAACAAGGAGATGGCGTCAAACCAACCTTATCAGCTAATTGTTGATTAGTAATACGTGCATCATGCTGCAAGGCATTCAAGATACGCTTATCAGTACGATCTAACTCTAAAAGCTCTTTCATATCAATAATTAAACATTTATTGGAATTTAATTGCTCTATTTAAGACTTTTATTAGCACATTTGCAATATAAATCTAGTTTTTTTCAACTAAAATTACCTACTTAATGTAAAACACAGTAAATACAAAACACAATATACGAACACGAGTTACTTCCATGATGATTACAAAACCGTCTGAAAAATACGCACCACAAGATCCTATTGATTTAAAGGATCGTCAATGGCCCAGCAATCGCATCACCAAAGCCCCTATTTGGATGAGTACTGACTTACGTGATGGCAATCAATCACTCATTGAACCGATGAGTGTTGAGAAAAAACTCCGTATGTTTCAACAACTCGTCAAGATTGGCTTTAAAGAAATTGAAGTCGCGTTTCCATCGGCATCAGCGGCTGATTTTAATTTTGTGCGCCGTCTAATCGAAGAAGACTTGATTCCTGATGATGTGACTATCGAAGTATTAACACAATCACGTGATCATTTAATTCGCCGAACAGTCGAGTCATTAATTGGTGCAAAAAAAGCCATTGTTCATCTTTACAATCCAGTGGCACCAACATTTAGAGAAATTGTCTATAAAAAGAGCAAAGAGGAAGTCATTGACCTTGCTGTTGAAGGCACCACATTATTGAAATCATTGATTGCTGAACACCCTGAAACAGATTGGTATTTTCAGTATTCACCCGAAACTTTCAGCATGGCTGAACTTGGATTCTCTAAAGCTATTTGTGATGCCGTTTCTGACGTCTGGCAACCGACACCTGATCATAAAATGATCATTAATTTACCTGCAACTGTTGAATCTGGCACGCCAAACATCTATGCCGATCAAATTGAATGGATGCATACCCACATAAACCGTCGTGATTCAATTCTTATCAGTGTTCACCCTCATAATGACCGAGGAACAGCAGTAGCTGCTACAGAACTTGCTGTTATGGCTGGAGCAGATCGTGTTGAAGGTTGCCTTTTTGCTAGCGGTGAACGCACAGGCAATGTTGATTTAGTCACACTTGGGCTGAATTTATACACTCAGGGCATTTCTCCAGAATTAGATTTTTCTAATATGGATGAAATTCAAGAATGTGCGGAATTTTGTACGCAGCTTCCAGTTCACCCTCGCCATCCATATTGTGGCGAATTAGTCTTCACTGCTTTTTCTGGATCGCATCAAGACGCCATCAAGAAAGGCTTGGCCGTTCAGCAAAAAGATGCCATCTGGGAAGTGCCATATTTACCTTTAGATCCAAAAGATATTGGTCGTAATTATGATGCCGTTATTCGCGTAAACAGCCAATCAGGCAAAGGTGGCATCACTTATATGCTACAAAGCGACTATGGCATTGAAATGCCAAGAAAGGCACAGATAGAATTTAGCGCTGTTGTTCAAGCGTATATGGATGAACATGGCGAGGAAGTGAGTGCTTCCGAAATTTTTGATATTTTCAATAAAGAATATATCGATGCAAAAGGCCCATATCGTTATTTATCTCACCATATTGTCGATGAGAGCACATCTAATACTTCAAATAACAACAGTGTTTCAATAACCATTAATATTGAAATCAATGGCACTGAAACCACTTTTTCTGGCAATGGCAACGGCCCTCTTGATGCCGCGATCAATGCCCTAAGAAATTCCTCACAGACTATTGATATTGCTAGCTTCCAGGAGTATTCAATTGGTACAGGATCATCTGCTGAAGCAATTTGTTTTATTGAATTACGACAAGATAGATCACATAAACTATTTGGCTCTGGTCAGGACACAAATATCACCTCAGCATCATTGAAATCGCTTATTTCTGGAATGAATAGATTGCATACGCAACATAATTTCAACTTGAGCGAACCTCTGAATGTTGTGAATAAAAAAGCCGGATAAACAATCGTTTTAATGTAAATACATTAAATCAAAAACAAATGATTATCCCAGGAAAGTTCCTTACCAAATTTTGCGCTGAGACTAACACTGGTATTCGAAATTTTATTAGCATTAAGCGTCAGTAAACGTATCTCGCCTTGCCCTGAGGTCACTATAAACTCATTTGGCTTGCTTGTTTTACTGACGCCGCAGACATCATCAACTTGGCAAGCAGCCATAAATTCGCCATCAGTGCGGTAAATTAATACCTGATTGCCACGCGGTGATGTTGTTGCAAATAAACGCTGCGATTTATCTAGGCAAATATCACCTAAATAACGATTCAAGTTAGGTTCAATTTCTGACGGAATTTTGCAAGTCAATAAACGCTTTTCATCATGTCGATACATCGCCAGCAATGTTTGTTGTGAGTTGATTTTTTGGTTTTGGAGAGATATAAAAACATTACTTTTTGCATCAATTGCAATATGCCTGATGCTATTAAAACGAGATTCTTCATCAAGAGAAAAAGTATCAATTAAGGATCCGTCGCTTGGACTGATAAACGTCAAGGAAGATCGCATGCTTGATACATTTAATTTTTTCCGACCGCTATTAGGATGTGTTTTGATACCACCATTCGCAACTACTAGACAGCCTCTTTGTTTATCAAAAAGAATATCATGTGGGCCAATACCATAACTGGGAAACTCGCCAACACGTTTAAACTGTTTCTTAACATCATAAACACCAATAACGCCTTGCCCTGAATCAAGATCATTCTCCGTTAAATATGCCAAATTTCCATCAGTATTGAAGGTCGCATGTCCATAATATCGCCTATTTTTTGGCGCATTAATCAGTCGTGATTCACTATTAGGTAATGATGGATCTACAATCAGAAAATAACTCCCAGGACGCCGACAGATGGTAAGTAGATAACCCTGTTCGTTAATAGCAAAAGAGTGGCCACGTTTTGGCAAATCAAAAGATTGAAGAATTTCCCCTTGAAGATTAAAGTGCTTCACTGAAAACAGTCCAGTCGAACCCTTGGCCGCGGCCACATAAGTGATGTCATAATTGGCGTTCGCAGATGAATGTTCATGACAGTGATTTTCTAAGCAAGAGTTAGACACCCCATTAGTCGCAGCCGCGATAGAATATTCCTGTTGAATAACAGCACAACAAACAATAGTTGATTTTAAAAATATCCTGCGGTCCATTAGTCACCATCTAAAGCATTAAATTTAATATTCAAATTCAAAGCACTGACAATTTCTTTTTTAAATATGACATCGATATCAAATAATATGTTTTGCAGTTGCTTCAATCTATCCAAGTTGTTTTGTTGGGTTAACAACTGATTCATTGAAACTGTTGCTTGTGAATGCAAAAATTCGACTATGTCTAAAGCATCCGTAAAAAGTTTTATAATTTGCTGATGTTTCTTTGGCCAAAACTTAATTATTTGCTCGGCAAAGCCTTGTTTGTAATAGTTTTCAATAGTCAAAATATTGCTCTTCATCAATGCAAATGTACTTCCCGTGCGCCAGCTTTCTAGTTGTCGATAATTCCCTGCCTTATTACCTTTTTTGGGCAAACCATTAGCAATTTTAATATCACTTAAAAAACGTAGCTGTGTTGACATATCATTTAAAAGAACCGAAGAAACCTCTTTTGAATTAGCAAAAAAGGTTAAATCTGGCGAAGGATTTAGAAGATCATTTTTAAATTCAATTGGTTTTTTTGACCATTGTGATGAAACCTCAGCACTAATATTCATCACATTGACAGCAACCAGTTTTGCTAATTGACAACGTTTATTGTCCAAATATTCTTCTTTTGAAAACAATATACGTTCCATAGCATTTAAGCCTTGAACAGCAACACTTTTGTCCCGAAAATTTTCAATGTTCCATTCTATAGGTTCTTCACTATTCAGCAGTTTACGCAATTGCCTTTCGCCAACACGATGCTTGTCAGGCCAATAATCAAGGCGTTCACGTCGTTCAAGAAAGCTAATAGGTCCAAAGCTAATAAGCTGCACCTTTGCCCACGCTAGCCTGAGTTCAATAAATAATTTTTGCAGTTTTAGGCTCACTATTTTCTGACTATTAACCTTGCCTTCACCGCTACTCTCAAAACTACAAGCTTGTTGTATGTTTTGATTGAACGTCTCACTCAAGCTAGCGAGCTGCGCATAGTCTTTTAGGATAATATTTTCTACTATAGAGGCATTAATGCTTCTGTAGTCTAGGTTTATTTCATTTGAACGTGCGCTTTGGACAGATAATATTGCAACGGCAATAATAATAAAGAGTTGTTTTTTCATGCGTAACATATCGACTACAAGGATTGAACAAACTTTAGGAGTTGTTGTCGTTCTTGCTTGCTCAATTGCATCACAAAGCGTTTGGATGCTTCAGCTTCTCCACCATGCCAAAGAATAGCTTCTAGCAAATTACGCGCTCGTCCATCATGCAAATAGAAAGAATGCCCATTAACAACCGGCGTCAATCCAATTCCCCACAATGGTGGAGTTCGCCATTCTTGACCATTGGCTTTGCCTTCGATAAAGCCATCTGCAAGTCCTGCTCCCATATCATGAAGTAACAAATCAGTATATGGCCATATCAACTGTCTTGACTGTTCAGGTGCTGCTGTTTTTCTGGGCGTTATGTATTTTGGTGTATGACAAGCAATACAATTTGCTTGATAAAATAATTCTTTACCCGCTAACACATCAGGATGTCCTGCTTCCCGACGTGCGGGAACCGCCAGGTTTCTCGAATAATGCAACACTTTTTCTGCAACTAAATTACCAAGCTCAAGGTTTTGTTTATTACCTGAATTACCATTAGGCATCAGGTTGCACTCTGTTTGCTTTGATGTGCAGTCACCATGAGGATTTTGAAATAATGGCGTACCAATACCAATGTCATTATTAAAAGCTGCTTGATTTTGTTGATTCAAGTTTGGCTGACCTGCTTTATAACCAAAACGCCCTAAAGCCAATTGTTGTTTTTCTTTATCCCAAACATAATTTGCTTTACCAGAGATACCATCTTCGTTGATATCTGTTTCATCAGATTTTTTCAGAATATCTTGTTCACGGATTTCTTCCAACAAGCCAAGCCCTATCATTTGTGGCGCAACTCGTAACGATGACATCATCTGTTGATGAAATTCGCCATAACGCTTGTCTATAATTGAATAAACAGGTTTACGCAGCTGAACAACTTCACCATCAGCTAAGGTAATATTCTGTTGTTCATAGTCAAGTTGAAAACTGCCCTCAGCAAAAATTCCTGGAACAGAAAAATCATGTAATTGTCCGCCATAATTTGGCTCTGCGATAGTCGTTGCTTTGCCTGAATCAATTAATGCTCGTTGTGATTGATTTTGAACAGGAATGCCTAGCTTTAAAATCATGGAAACATTATTGTCAGCATGATTGGATGGAGGATGCCCTCGACCATCTTTGATGTGACAGCGTTGACATGATTTCGCATTAAATAATGGCCCCAAACCATCACTTGATTGCGTCGTTGACGGTGCTGCTACCCATATACGCTTAAAAAAAGCATTGCCTATTTTGAAATCTAATTCACGTTCAAAACTCATGTTCGCAGATGCATGTGAAAACGAATCCTGATTGGTCTTTTTGTTATGAGTTAAGGCCCCAGCGGGCAAATCTTCAAAGGGTTCTTTAGCAGAAAATTCTTTTGTTGGTAGAACCACATCGCTATCACTGATCGCAAAAGCGGTTGATACTAATAAATAACTTAATAAACTTAAAAATAGAAAGGTGCTTACATTCATGATAGAGATATAGATAAGAAGTAATAAAAAGCATATGAATACTAAAAAAAGTGCTAGATGCCAAAGGCAACAGTAGAGGTTAATACTTTTGACACCTAGCACGATCTTGAAATAGCTATACCAAGAGATCAATCCTTAGCTATTTCATGTTTACCAATAAAAGCTCTACGCACAGAACTATATTGGAACACTGCTCAGTAATTCTCCAACAACTTTGAGTGTTTAATTAATTCACACTCAAACTTAATGGAGACAACATTTTTCCTATTACTATATTTAGACTAGTAACGCGAAAAACTGTTGTATTCATTTATATGAACCTAAAAACCATATAAATGTTAAGAATAAAAAAGGTGCTAGGTGTCATAGAAACAGTAGAGGTCAATAATTTGACACCTAGCACAAATCGAAATAGCTATACCAAGAGATCAATCCTTAGCTATTTCTTAAAACCGATAAAACGCTACGCACAGCACGTTATCGGAATACTGCTCGGGGTTTATCCAATGAATCTGAACCTTCAAATTCAATCTTGCTCAAACCCAATGAAGAAACTGCTTTTTCTATCGATTGCGTTTGTACAAGTAAGGCATCTACGACTGCAATAATCTTTGCATTACCTTCGGGGTTGTTTTCAGCCAATAACTGGTCATAAGCAACGCCTTCTTTTTCGGCGCTGGTCACTAACACTTGGGCTTTTTGAAGTGATGATTCAATATCCGTTTTCAATGAATTTGCAATATCGGTATCTTGTTGAGACACAAGTTGAAATAAGCTAGCTCCCTCAATCATTTCACCATTAACTTTTTTATAAGCACCGGTATAAACATTTTCAATACCTTTGATGTCATAAAAATGTGAGTTGTGCGTATTATCACTGAAACAATCATGCTCTTCTTCAGGGTCATGTAATAACACACCAAGCTTGATACGTTCGCCTGCCAATTCACCATACGAAAGGCTTCCCATTCCGGTCAACATTGCATTAATACCAGCATCTGGATCTTTCATCAATGTCGCGCGCGCTTCACCCTGCTGAGTCCATTGTTGAACCATCCATTGAAGATCATCAATCAATAAGTCAGTGGCTGTCAGCAAATAATCTACGCGCCTTTGACAATTTCCCCAAGAACAATTCTTAACATCAAAATCAGTCACAGGTCGATTGCCTGCACCTGCCTTTGTGCCATTTAGATCCTGCCCCCATAACAAAAATTCAATAGCATGATAGCCAGTTGCAACGTTTGCTTCGACACCATCAATTTCATGCAAAGTTTCAGCAAGAAATGTTTTTGTGATTCTTGTCGCATCCACTTCATTGCCCGAAAGTTTGAATCTTGAGTTTGCAATGACATTCGCTGTATACAAAGGGTTATCTTCTGAGTCGGCACCATAGCTTGGAGCAACATAATCGATCAACCCTTCATCAAGTGGCCACGCATTGACCTTACCTTCCCAGTCGTCAACAATGGCATTACCAAAACGATACACTTCCGTCTGCTGATATGGGGCACGAGCTGCTTTCCATGCTTGTTTCGCATTTTCCATATTAGCCGGCGTTGGTTCATCAGTCATTACTTGCAAGGCTGTTTTTAATTGTTTTGCCGTTGTCAGAGAATCACCATACATATGCAGGGCGAGGTCAGCATAATTACTTAATACAGCCTCTTTAGTGACTGTAGTGCTATTTTTAGCGACGGTTACATTCACTGCAATTAGAGCACTTGTACTAATGAACGCTGTCATCGCAATTGCTTTTATTAATGTGTTCATGTCATTTCCTATATTTAGGGTTTTAATTTTTTCTAATAATGCTCAGGATGCCACTATAAACTTGCGGCAAATTGGACGACGAATGCGTTAGTATCTTCACCAGATCCACCATCATTTTGCTCGTAATCACTATCTCGTGAAAACTCAAAACCAACACCAAAGTGATCATTAATTTCGACACCAAGACCTAACAAAATACGTGTTTCAGGTAACTCAAGAAACAGTGCATCATCTGTGGTTTGATAAGCCGCTGCAAAAGTTGAAGGTTTACCAAATAATGTAGTGGTGAAATCAACTTCAAAATTCGTCGCTGATGGTTCAGCTCCTTCTAATTCAGCACCAAAGTTGTCTAATGAAGATGTATATTCAGCGATCAAGCTAATTGGGCCAAGGTTCAAGCCACCGTTCAATGTAATACCGTCTGTGTATTCACTCACACCTGATTCAGATAGAGATTCTTGGATTGCATCAGAGTCACCTAAGTCGTTTATATAACTAAAACCTAAATTAAAAACATCATTTTCATATCCAACATTAAAACCAAAGTTATCAACACTGTCGCTTCCATCATCAACATCGCCATTGAAAATATAGAAAGCGCCGTTAAATCCTGAGGTTTCAAGCCCTAAAGACAATACAGTTTCCCTTGTTTCGCCTATTTCCAATGTTAATGGATCAGAAATTAATCCTGTCTCATAAGCACCGAAAGGCACATATAACTGTCCCATGCTTACTGATAGTGGTGTATTCGCGAAAGAATATGTGAATTGAGCTACGTCTACATCAACATCCTCACCATCTTCATATAAGAAAATAATTTCACCACTGAGTTGTTCGGTTATATTTAGTGTTGCACCTAACTCGACTGTCGCAGCTGCTATATCCGACTCAGAATCGCCATTTTCAGGGTTAACATATGATGCTTCTACTTCGATAGCTGCACCAAATTCGATACCAAAAGCTGTTCCTTCTTGCTCTGCTTGCTGTTGCTTCGTAATGACTGAATTTTGATCTTTTACAAGCTTTTCTAAGTAATCAACGCGTTGTTCAAGGGCTTTTGTTTGCTGATTGTTTTCAGCATATGAGGACATACTCATTGCTACCAATGACACGGCTAAAAGGCTTTTATTTATATTTCTAATATTTTTCATTTTTGCTTAAAAATTTAGGGGGAAAGTTAAAACAAAAATGACATGTTTCACACGTCACTCTCTTAAGTGGTGTGAGAATACACAAAGATAATGATAATGTAAATAAGAATGATTCGTATTTGTATTAAATATTTAATTCAATACCTTTAAAACAAAAAAAGAGGAACATTCCTGTTCCTCTTTTTAAAAATAAACTTTTAAAAATATATACTTACATAATAAACATCAAAAAAATATCAAGTAACTACCTAGATTCTAAACTCAATAGCTTGATACCGAAACCAATAAAAATAGCGCCTGTAATACTTTTTAATGCTTTCTGTAATACATGTTTTTTTGTTAAATGAGTCATTTTTGACAACAACAAAACCATAGACGTGAACCAAAACATATTTATCACAGC
>CALKZN010000059.1 GCA_938002995.1 uncultured Arenicellaceae bacterium
GGAGTCACACAAACAACTCGGTCATATTCTTTGTTCAGATCTAGCAACAATTGTCGATAATGCATCAGCAAATATTTCGCGGTATTATGAGAAATTACAATTGTCGATTTTTCATTATTTTTTATCATGATAAGTTGCTCATTATTATTGATACCATTCCTCATACCAAAGCTGAAACATCAATAAACTCCATATTAAATGCTCTGCACCAGCTTTCCCATGTTTAAAATTTTGCCATGTTTCTGAGACCTTTTCTGCATCAAAAACACCTTCCGAGGCTAAACGCCTTTGGTCAAGCAAGGCATCTGCCCATGCGCGTAAGTCTCCCCTTAGCCAGTCGGCCAATGGTATTGCAAACCCTCGCTTTGGTCGTTCAATTAATTCTTTTGGTACCGATTGGTAAAGCACTTTGCGCAATGCTTGCTTAGCCGGTACTTTGCGATTCAAAACATCATTACGCATCTTCCAAGCGTGTTCAACAATAGCATGATCTAACAAAGGTACTCGAGACTCCAAAGAAACTGCCATACTGGCACGATCAACTTTAGTCAAAATATCATCTGGCAAATAATTATGAATATCTAACGCCATCATCTGATGAAAAAAATCTTCACCTTGATATTGTTCATGACTTAAAAAATCATATGATTGCACCGTTTCTTGTTCTTGCAAAACATATTGTTGAGCGTCAACTTCTGCTGAAATCAACGTTCGATAGAAAAACTGACGGTTTTCGGCGGACAACATAGCGCTTAACCGATCAATTTTAGCCGCAATATTTTGTATTTTACTGGGTACACTTGCAGAATTAAATGCCGATAATGACTGCAATATTGCAGCTATCGTTTGCCTAGCAGATATTGGCATCCATGACACTTTTTGCCAAATTTTATTCGCCCAATCATAGCGCTCATAACCACCAAACAATTCATCACCACCATCACCTGACAAACTAACAGTGACGTGTTCACGAGCTAGCTTGCTAACAAGAAAAGTTGGAATTTGTGACGAATCCGCAAAAGGTTCATCATAGATTACCGCCAAATCTGGAATGACACTTTGCGCATCCTTAACTGTGACAATTTGCTCGTAATGATCAGTACCTAAGTGTTTCGCAACTGCCGCTGCAAAAGGTGCTTCATTGAATTGTTCTTGTTCAAAACCGATACTAAAAGTTCGCACAGCATCTCCACCATTTTGGCGAGATAAATCTTGCATAACAGCAACGATTGTTGACGAATCTACACCACCTGACAAAAAAGCACCTAAAGGCACATCAGCGTGCATCTCTCTGTCTACAACGGTGTCTAGTAACTCTTTAAATTTTGATTGCTGATCAACACTGTTTATCGATTTAATGGTCGATTCTTGCGTTGTATTATTTAATGACCAATAAGCATTAAAAGCTGACAACCATTGGTTCGGTTGCTTAATAAAGGCATGGCGTTGTTCTTTAGTAATAGTAACGATATTCGCCGCAGGTAATTTAAAAATAGTTCGATAAATTGAATACGGTGTTGGAATGTAGCCATGGCGAAGATAAAGACCAATCGCGTGTCTATTCAAATCAGGTTTGTGCGGAAGTTTTTCAACGCCTTCTTCAGAGAGCCTATAAGAGAATAATGGTTGCAATGCTTTAAGTTCAGAAGCAAAAATAATTTGTCCATCATGACTGCCAACATAAAGAGGTTTCTCCCCCATGCGATCACGAGCCAAAGAAAGTGTACCAGTTTGATTATCATACAAGGCGATCGCAAACATGCCATGTAACTTTTCTAATGTTTCCGCGAAACCCCACAGAGCAATTGCTTCTAAAATCACTTCAGTATCACTACCTCCACGAAGTTCAATATTTTCGCGTGCTAGCTCTTTGGCAATAGATCTATAATTATAAACTTCACCATTATAGACAATGACATAACGCCCACAATGAGAAGCCATAGGTTGCTTGCCCATGGAAGATAAGTCAATAATAGATAACCTTCGATATGCAAAACCGCATTGCCCATCTACAGAAAGCCACTCATCTTTTTGATCAGGGCCACGATGCGCTATCGCTGCTCCCATCTTTCTTAGCAGCTTATTCCTTTGTTCAACAGTGAACCTAGAAATAGTGCTGACATCTGTCTCATCAATTAAAAATCCAGCAAAACCACACATATTTCTTATTTTCACACACCTTAGAAATCAAATCCAAGGCCAAATAAATCACCTTAGCTAAAGTTCAAGTATAAGTCATCGTAGCGCTTAACGGTTGTTTCTAAAGATGAATTTTTATGAATAAATTCACGATTGGCTTTTGCCAACTTCCAACGTTCACCAGATGGAAGATTTATATATTCAATCACTTTTTGTACAAAACGGTTTTCATCTTCAATATCAATCACAGCGCTTTTGTCATAAAGCATCAAACTGACATCCCCCACATTAGTTGCAACACAAGGCAAGCCAACACTCATTGCCTCGCCTAACACATTAGGCCAGCCTTCATTGTCTGATGTCAACACATGGATATCCATCGCACTTAGTGCTGAAACCACATCTTCTGTTTGATCGATTAATAGAAAATGCTCCTTTAATTGGCATGCTTGGATTTGCTGCACTAAAGTATGGTTATGTTGATTGATACCTCGACCGACTAAAACTGCTTTAATATTATGCTGCGGACAAGCATCAATCACTTGTTTGAGAACACGTATGAATCGTTTATGGTTTTTTAACGGATCAAATCGTCCTACCATCCCAATCAACACATCATTATTAAATAGATCCCACGACTGACGTTGAGCCCGACGTAAACTCTCATGAAACACATACTTCTCAGTATCTACACCATTTGCAATAACGATTCCTTTGTCTTTAGCAAAGCCGATATTTTCATGAGAATGTCGTGCAGCTTGGGCGCAATAAACAATTTTCTTTGGCAACCATTTGGATAAAATGGCATTGATCCTTTGCCCCAACCAAATATGTTCTTGGCTCTTGATTTTAGCAACTTGTGTTTGCCTAACGTTCCATATAACAGGTATTTTTTTACGCTTAGCGGCAAAGCCGGCAAGCAAATCGGCGCGATATAACCATGATTGAATCAAATATGGTTGATACTTATCGATTATATTTTTCAATTGTTTTAAGGTCGTAAAAAATGAACTTCGTTGCAGTTCAATTACCTCAATATCTAGTTGCCTAATTTTGCTCGCTAACTCTCCGTGTTGAGTTAACGAAACAATGACCATTTGCTCTGCAGGCAACTGTGAATTTGATAACAAACGATAGAGCATCATTTCTGCTCCACCTACGTGTAGCCCAGAAATAACGTGCATCATTATTTGTTTAGAGTTCTGTTTAGCTGCCTGCTCATTCATAAAATTTATCGCTCAACAATGAACAACTAAGACTTTGTAAGCCGCTTTGAGCATTTTGATAAAATATGTATTTGCGCATAACTCATCAACGCTAAAACCGGAATCCACTCAGTCATAAAATGATGCCGTAGAGCTTGCCCATGATTGCTCGTACCAATATTCCATAAAAAGGTCATTGTCAGGTAAATGAAAATCAACCATTGCCACTGCTTATTTTGTCTTACTAATAAGAACATAGCACCTATACCTAGCAAGCGTACAATAGCCTCTGCCATCAGCACCCAGGTGCTTAATTGTGAGTAGTCTCCAGTGATCGGCCAACCAATATAAAAAAGATAAGAGTACATAAAAACAAAGACCATTTTTCCCCACGTTTTAAACTCTAATGCTGCATCATATTGAGTTGTCGCACCTATCGAGTTTGTAGATTGGTGATAAATCGATATTGCTTGAGGAATTGGCACAACTTCGCCATCAACCTGAATTCGCAGCATAGCGAAATAGTCATCTGAAATATGCACAGGTAAAGCTTCTTTAACAATCCATATCAATATACCGACAACAACAGTGATGATAACAAAATGAAAAATACGCTTTTGCCATGCAGCTTTCTGTGCACAAAGAATAATAAATAAACATGCGGACAATACAATGGCATACATCAATAAAACCATATGAAAGACACCCATTAGGGTAAAGGCCGCTATAGCTATACTAAAAAACTTCCACTGCTTAATGCGCGTTTGAGCATAGATAGAAATATAAGCACAATAAGCACCTAGAATAAAAAAACTCGTGAAAAATGTTTCCCTGAGTGTAAACGAACCATACAGTAGTGAACTTGGCAACAAACCCAACATAAGTAAGACAAGACTACAGCTCAAGGCATTGAGTTGCATGACTTTAGAGAATTTCATCATTAAGACGCAACAGAGCGAGAAAAACACAATGGAAAATGTTTGCCCCATCCATAGTGATTTTCCAAAAATACCGTAGACAGTACCAAGTAAGGATTTATACATATCCGAACCAATTGACCATACTTTAGTTTCAGGAATATCGACACGTTGAATACCATGCAAATGAAACGAATAAGCATCCAATTGAGCAAAAGAAAATGGCCCATATAAAACATTAAGTGCGGATAGAACATGATGAGCAAAAATCGCTACACATCCTGCAATTAAAACAGATTTAGAATAACCTTCTTTACGCCAGCAAAAGTAAAAAACAATAAATGCTATCGCAGAAAAAAGCCAACCCCCTATATTTGACATCATTTCTTTTCCATCTTTGCTTTACTATCTTGCCTTTCTTTTTGGAGCAATGAAGCCATCAATTGTTCTTCAAATTTATCAACCATCCGTCCAATAGAAAATTCATTGATGATATAGTTTCTCACCTGAGTTTGCTCAAGCTCATCATGCTCACTATCAAGTAACCTTTCCCACATGACGGATAAAGCAGCACTATCACCAACAGGAATCACGTTACCATAATTCTTAATCACACTTTTACAATCACCCACATTAGTCGCAACTAGCCTAGTTCCACTTGACATTGCTTCCAACATAACATTTGGGAAACTTTCAGAAATTGAGGTAATCGATATCACATCGATTGCATTATAAATTTCTCGATCAACTTGAATATTTTCAAATAAAAATAAGCGATCACCATAAATCGGATGCTCTTGAATCGACACCCTTAGATTGTCAACATACTCAGAATCTCCCGAACCAAAGATCAAATAATAGCACTGAACGCGCTCTTTAGATTTGGAACGACGAAGTTCTATTAAATGGACAGCATCCAAAAATACCTCGATACCTTTTGCTGGGTCCAATCTTGCAACAATTCCAATCACTTTCGCGTTTAAAGGAATAGCATTTTGCCGTCTCCATTGTTCTCCAGCATTTATATCCGGTTGAAACCTTTCTGTATCCACACCGTTTTGAATAACACACAATTTTGAAGCACTTATTCCTTGTTGTATTGAAATTTCATTCGCTTTATATGAATTAACAACAATATTATCTGCATAACGAGCCAAAAAATTTTGCAATTTCGCGCCAAATTTCGCCCACGATCCATACGCATCCATCGGCATATCTGCTGCTGCAATTCCCCAGATAAGTGGCGTTTTTTTGTCAACCCACTTTACAAAGGTTGAAAACATATTCGCTGAAGGTAAACAAGACAAGACTACATCATAACGATTGTCGGCAAAAATAGCCTTCGCACGAATTGCCGCACCCAATAAATCTAAACGTCCACCTTTATCAACATTCTTGATTGGCACACCCGCGTCGTTCAATAAACTTTCAAACTCACCTTGTTGACGCAAAACAATGACATCAATCGCATAGCCTCTTTTCTTTAGTTCTATGGCTAGAAGCGTCATTCGTCGTTCTGCCCCTCCATGCTCAAGACTTGGCAAAAAAATACAAAGCTTTTTCCCGTGCAAAACCATACCTTTTATTTGCTATCTTTAATATTCATAGTCAAACCTAAGACTTTTGAATATTCATTAAACGCATTATCAACATTAAATTGCTGACCATGGCTCATTAAATCAAATTGACGTTTTTCTATCGCTTGAGGTGATTCCTCGCGCAGCTTTAAAACAGCTAATAAAGCATCAGCAAAACCCCTCTCATCTCCTACCTTAACTAAGGCGCCAAACTTACCTTGTTCTAAAATTTCTTCTGGGCCGCTTGGACAATTTGTACTTACTACTGGACACCCACATGCTAAAGCTTCAATCAATACTGTAGGCAAGCCTTCATATTGAGATGACAATGCAAACACGTCTGCATTTGCAAAAAACTTAAAAGGGTTTGATTCAAAACCATGTAGAGAAAGATGTTCAGAAATATTGAGTTCATGCGCCAAATTTTGTAGTTCTTCGCGAAGTTCACCTTCTCCCAAAATAATTAGCTTTGCTTTGCGTTGTTCACACACTAAGGCAAATGACTTCAATAGCATTGGATAATCCTTTTGCGCTTGTAAACGCCCAACTGCGACAATAACTGGCTCATCCGCTTGTGACGGACCAAACCATGGATGATCATTTTTTTCTTTAGCCAAATCAATTTTATGCTGATCAATTACGCCATTATAAATTGCCTTAATTTTGGTAATTGGCACTCCAGAAAACTCAGAAAGACTTTGCGCTGCGCCATTCGAAACAGCAACGATTTGATCAGCCTTTGGATATAAAAACCCAATGAATCTCTTCACAACACTAGATCGTTGCAGCGCTCCTGTATTCGCAAACGATAGGATATCAATATGTTCACTCACTACTAAGTGTGTTTTCGCACGTGACAGGCCTTTTGTCATGATAGCTAACAAATTTAGAATAGTCGTTGCTGACAACATAACATCTGGCTTTTCCGATCTAAAGTATTTGATTAATGGTAAGAAATACGTCCAAAAACGCGTCGCTTCAAGATCAATAATCCGGATACCACTATCAACATCACGTAAATAATCCCCTTGTTTACGCGCCAATACTAAATCGACTTTGTAACCATGTTTCACGTATTCATTTGCCAGATTCAACATAACCCGTTCAGCACCGCCGCCGTCTAGAGAATCCACAAAAAAAGCTAATCGTTTCACCATCTATGACACTCCCTTTACAGGCTTATCAATCAGACCTTTTAGATATAGCGATAACATGCGCAGACAGCGATAAGTATTTTTCACAAGTTCTTTTGCTTGGCAACGTTGAAGGTAGACAGGAATAACATATACCGTCATTTTCGCCGAGGCTAAACACACGCCCAACAGTTTATTATTAATTTCTTCTCTAAACGCTTGAGAGGATAATAACTGGATGGATTTATTAGCCTCTTCCAGTTTATCAATCCATACCAATAAACTTTGAAATTGTTGTTTGTTTTCCAAGACCTTTGTGCAACATAAAACATCGTGCCATTGATAGTCGTCGTCAATAGGTAATAAATTCAGTCGAGTTAGATTTTTTTTGCGTAACTCGGTTGCCTTATCATATTGATCACTACGATATTGATCACGTAATTTATCTGGATGACTTCTATAACGAAGTAAAATTTGAGGAATATTATTCAAAATTTGTTGATGGTCAAATGCCAAGCGGCTCCACAGATGGCAATCTTGTGCAAACTGAACTGTTTCGTCATAAGCTCCGAACTGATCCAAAACACTCTTACGAATCATGACGGTAGGATGATGAAAACACGACTCAAAAAAAGCTGCACAATTCGCTTTTTCAGAAGTTTCATTTGTTTTCCAAACCACGGCAGCGTTTTCATACAACTCTATCCATGTTCCGCAAACAGCCACTTCAGTGTGAGCTTTCATATAGTCATATTGAACTTGCAACCTCTCGGTCATAGCAACATCATCAGCATCCATACGAGCAACAAACTCTCCAGTTGCTAATTGAATACCTCGATTCAAGCTGGCCGCGAGTTTACGGTTTGTCTCATTATGAATCAGATGAATCCTTGAATCCTTTTGTCTATAACCATCAATAATCAACGCGCTATTATCCGTTGAAGCATCATTAATGATAATAAATTCAAAATCATCAAAAGATTGCTTAAGCATTGACTCAATTGCTTCACCCACGTCTGCTTCATTATTAAAAACAGACATTACAATTGATATCTTAGGCATATTGAAAACTCACCATTAACGATCAACTCTAATGAGCGAACGTTTTTGCAAATAGATTATCCAACCGACTACCGACACAAAGATCAAATAAGGCATGAAAGGCGAACGCAAGCGCGCATAAGACTCTACCCCAATTGAAAAAAAGGTAAAATAAAATACTATCAAACCGCATAAAACAAATAACGAACGTTGCCGTAAATCAAAATACTTCCAATAATAAAAACTAAAAAGAACGCCTAAATAGAGTAAAAGGCTATATAACAAAGAATATGCTTGAGCTGCTTTTCTAGCGATATCATTTTGAAAGATACGCTCTAAAGATCCGTTATAGATTCCACCATATAAAAATACCATGCCTCTCATTGCTTGAAAAAAGGTTTCTTTGGGTGTCGATAAAATAATAGACAGACCTTCCTTAGTGAAGTGTTTACTAACTTCATATTCAGTTAGCTGAGGGTTAATACGTTTATAATCATCTCGCTTATCATGAAACTCTGTTTTAACGTCTTCAAAAGTTCGACCATCACGATGTGCCACGTTCCATGCGGCTCGATAGTTGTACATATTAAAAGAGGTGGTGATCGACGTGAAATAAGCGCCTTTGTTAATCAAGTTATTTAATTTCCAAGCGTGTACAAGCGAAAGAGAAAAAATAACAATTAAAGCCGAAACTATCCATCTAGATTTAGCGGTGTGATCACTTCTACGAAAAACAATAATCCAGGGAATCAAAATAAATGGAATAAATTGCCCTACTGGACGACAGAGTGCAAACAAACCAAAGCTAATTCCACATACTATGGCTAGCCCATACCTATTCTTTGAACTAACATTAATCGTCAACAGTAAGTTCAGGGATAGTAATAGTAAAAAAGAAAACAAGGTCTCTGATAAGACATAATTTGCCACCTGAATTGTTACTAAATCTATACTCATAAAAAACATGGCTAACAATTGCCATAAAGGCCCGGCAAAAAAGCTTACTAGGCGCCCAAGCAAATACACATTCACCAACGCCAGCAATATTTGTATTAAAATATACTGACTTACCGTTAAACCTAGCAGCGTTTCCCAAAAACCCTCAAACACTGGGAAAACAGGTGTTCTAAATACACTAGGGAAGTTCAAGTCAGTAAAAATTGATTTGCCTAGAAAGCGATAATCAGCACTATCAATTTGTAAATATGCATTAGCATCGAAAGACATTAAAAACCATATCGCCAGATATAGACATAAGGCAAACGCCAATACAGCAATTTGTAAGTTTAGGGGAGCTGATTCAAAATCAGTGCTTTTCGAAGAATTACTATCCATTGCGATATTTCCAAAAAGTTTTGATCGCACAAAACCAGTCACTTAAGCCAATCTTTTTTCCCTCTTCAACTGTGCGCGGGTAGTAGGAAATAGGGACTTCTTTAATGCGAAAACCTTGCGCTAACACTTTACAAGAAATTTCATGATCCGTTTCAAAACCAGTCGTTTCTAAGGTCATTTCTTTTAGGATTGGCGCTTTGAATAATTTATAAGCGGTTACTGTGTCAGAAATGAACATTGGCACAAACAACCGGGCAATAAAGCTCAAACTCTGACCACCCAAATAGGCGACCCATGATTGTTCCGAATGCTTGCCAGTCAGCAAATTTTTCAATAAGCCTGATTCAGGGTATTTCATATAACGACTGCCATAGACAACATCTGCATCGCCCACTAATAAAGGCTTAAGCATCGGCAAATAGTCTTCTGGGTCGTATTCTAAATCTGCATCTTGAATAATAATGTAATCACCAGTAGCTGCATCTAGACCGGTTCGGACTGCACGGCCTTTACCTGAATTTTTTTCATGCTCAAGCAACGTCACTTCCGAAAATTCTTTGACAATGTCTGACGTTCGGTCTGAGGAACAATCATTGATAACGATGATTTGCTTTTCAATGCCTAAAGACATTGTGTCAACTTGATTAATTTTTTTCAGCAATTCCCCAATAAATCGCTCTTCATTGTAGGCCGGGATTACTATAGAAATCGTTTTACTCATTTTATCGTCTACTCACCCTTCATTGTTTGCCATGCAACTAATAATTTTTCAGCATCATCTACCGTGTTTATACCTAGCGTTTCTATTAGGTCACTGACAGGAAAGGTTGAAACCTTTTTTGTTTGATTTAGCCACGCAATAAACGGCAAAAAATTACGTTCTTGGGTTTCAGAGCCCATCGTTTGATCAATATTGGCAAATGCGTTTAATTCATGAAAATAAGTTTGACTACTCATTGCAAATAAGCCGCAATCATTTTCTCCAATTGCCGGCATATCATCATTTTCGCGGCGTTGTAAAATTTTACTAATCTTTCCTTGTTCATCGCGTTGCAGATGAATATAAGGATTAGCGACTTTTGCTGTTGGTAGCGCCATATAACGCTTCGATTGTTTTGCTAAAGAAGTAAGTTCAATGTCTAAGTTTTTTGCTGTCGCGGCAGTAATAGACGCCTGGTCACACCAACTAATCCAAACATTATCAATTTCATCTTGCCGTTCTTGTAATGCGGCCATCGGCATAGTGATAGCATCAAGCATACCTGTAGCTTCTCGTTGAAAATTAATCAAGAATTCTATCGAGCTATCTCTTAGCAAAACCTCTAATTCGTGCTGAACAGCTTTTTCAGCATCTGGATTGATGACAATAACAAATAAATCAATATAAGCCTGATAACGTTCAATTAGATAAGCTAGTAATGTTTTCCCCGCCAAAGGATAGAGTAATTTTGGACCATCAAAGGATAAGCGTGTTCCTCGACCTGCGGCAGGTATGATCATAATATTCATACTGACTCCGAAGATTTATTACTTTGTGATGAAATTTTATTTTCAGTTTTTGACTGATAATGAATTAGCAACTCTACAAGCGTATCAATAACCGATCCAACCGTATCAAAATGTCCTAAAAAACGTGAATGGTTACGTAATTCATCCGTTAAAGTTTCTGCTTGTCTAACTGTCACTGCATATGCACCTGAAGCCAATGCAGCAGCAATACCGGAAACACTATCTTCTAAAATCAATACTTCAGCAGCATCGATATCAATTTTATTAATTGCTTTCACAAACAAGTCAGGAGCTGGCTTAGACCTTTCCACGTCAGCCGACGTCACAACTTCTTGAAAATAGTTCCTTATGTCTAAACGTTTGAGCACTAAATCAGCACTGGCTTTCGATGCACTGGTTGCAATTGCCATAGGAATATTTGTTGAGCTTAGTCGTTCTAATGCTGAAGCAACATCAGTAAAACCGACATCGGTTTTTGCTAATATTTCTAATGCTGCGGACTGTTTCAAAGTAACTGCTTCTCGCTGTTCTTCAGAAGAAAGGCTAGCCGCGTATTCGGAAACTACTGCTTTAGTGCTTCGACCTGCAATACTGGCATAACCTGGGCCGTCTATTTTTAAACTTTGCCATAGTTGCCCATAAGCAATCGCATGACATGGCGATGTGTCAACTAGCACTCCATCCATATCAAATACAACACCTTTGATGGTGATTTTTTCCCACTGTTGAGGCAATTCAACACGCATAAGTACTATGAAAATCGTTGTTGAACGATTACCCAAATATTCTGCAAGCCTTGAATAATACTGGTCCGTTTGACTTTATCAGGTGACATCGGCAAAAAGCCAACTGGCATTTCATACACAGTGCCTTTGCCGCGCAAGAGTTTGCACAATAGGCGTTGATTAAAACTGGCTTCTTGAACATCGAGATCAAACTCGCGAAAAACATCTGTTTTGACAATTCGTAAACCTGAAAGAGTGTCAGAAATAAAATGTCCGTAAAATAGCAAATACATTAAGCTTAGGGCATGGCTGCCAACACGGCTGATCGCCCCCAATAGCCAATTTTTTTGATAGCGGAATTGATAAGATGCTTGCACATCAGAAACTGATAAACGGCGGCTGCCCCAGACTGAATCGACCTGCCTGCCATTTAAACTTGAAATCAAATGCATCGCATCACTGCCATGGTACATGCCTGAGCATTCCATTAAGCATAGGTAGTCGAACTCTTCTTCTAAACCCTGTTTAAATAGCTCAATATCAGCGCCTTTTTCATCGTTAGCCTGAACATGCCTCATTGCAAATGGTAAATCCATAGAATGCAACATATCAATTTTTTCACCCGCATAAAACATAGTCACTTGTTGCGAAACATCATCTGACGACAAGGATCGCGCCATATCCATCACTGTCTGAACTGTTTTTTCTGTGGATATATTACTTAAAAGCAAAACGGCCACAGATAAAGGCAAGTTCGCAGACTCTATGGCTTGGATAAAGGGAGTAAGAATTTTATGTGCATCATGTGTCCCCGACAATTGATCTTCAAAGTTTTGCACTTGCAATAAACGCGGGTCATCAATGCCATGTAAATCACCAATTGGAATGTATTTGCTAGAAGAATCTGTTTTTTTAGGGTTATTAATCAAAAAATGAGTGAATAATGAAGAAACTGGATAATTCTGCGCACCTTTTTCACGCAAATAAAAGGCCGCTTTTTCAATCAACGATACTGCGTCACTATCCGGTATTTCAGCATCTTCTTGGATATTCGTAATAAATAATTTTGCTGCTCGTGAATTGGCCGCAATCACTTCACCTAATTGCGGCGTGATATAAGATGGCAGCAAACTAGAGTGCTGTGTACCTGGTGCATAAACGATGATATCGGCTTGAGAAATAAGCAACTGCGCTTGTGGGTTTAAACTAATTTGGCCTTGACGTTGCTGCAGCAGCTGCTGCATTTTTTCGCCTTTCTTACCTTGATGCTCAACAATTTCCGTCTCACTTAATGGCTTATCAATCAAATAAAAATCTTTGATGAAATTACGTTTATTATCATCAACAATATCGCCTTCACTGGCGAGAAATTCACCGCTTTTATTCAAGCCAACTAAAAAGACATTTTCACCATTGGTGATGTTCATTACTAAACCAGGTTCCAGACCTAATAATACTGAATAATCATCAACAGCTTTATTAAAGCTCCGACCAGACAACAAAAAGCTACCTGCAAAAATTAAATTACCAAGACTACAATCTGCAAAATTAAAAGGCTTGCCTGTTTGTTCTTTCTCATCATTAAAAGCAACAATTCGAACAGCTAAGCCATTGGCAGATTTTTGATCCAATCCTTTACACAACATCGCCACTTGATCAACAAATTCATGTCTAATCTTGCAGGCTTTACCAGACAATGTAGCGCTAATTGCATCAATCAAATCGGGAGAAACTTCAAGAGGCAAACGTAAATCCAACAGTTCAACCAACTCTTTTGGCGCACTCTCTAAAACAGATGCCATTCTGGTTGAATTTTTACGGAAATCTGAAGGACCTAAGCTATCTCCTAAAAAGCGGCGCACTTCGCCAGTCGACATGCCGTCATCATAGCCATTAATCAACAATGACAGTGTCACATTTGACTGAACTACCAGCTGTTTTGCTAGAGCTGATGAACCTCGCCCACCAGAAAATAGAACTACTTTTACCATTCGTTATGTCACCAATTTGCTCAAGCTGCTTTTATTCGACTTATTTTAGCTTTTTTGCTGCGTTTATTCTCATTCTTTGTACAATCAAGACATTGCTTAACCTGCGTTTCTCTTCACGATCTATTGGATAACGTGCTGAGTACGGCAAACGACGTTTTATTAGCTATGCGCAACTTATTTTTATTTGACTACGAATTAGCAAAACACCCATTCGCAACAATCATTATTTTGTGCACTAGTGCTGCATTATGCGGATACTGGTTATTATATCCAGCGCAAATTGCATTGCTAATGCCAGATTCTACAAGTTATATCGATTTCCAAGACTATCGTGGCGCAGGTTACCCTGCATTTTTAAGCTTCCTACGATTTTTAGGGATCAGCATTGAGCAAACCCCAATAGTACAAACTGTTTTATTTTTTATCTGTTTGGCCTTTTTAGGCTCATCTTTCAACCAACGGTTTCGTAGTGCAGGTTTAAGCATCGCATTATTGATTGGCATTGGACTAAACCCCGCGATTGCCCGTTTTAATTATTCCATTATTACTGAAAGCCTATACTTCTCATCTTTATTTATTTTCCTTGGTCTCACATTAAGAGTCTGTTATCTGCGCACAAGCCGTGGCCGAGTGAAACGCCCCTTAAATTACGTTCTTATAGGAGTATTTTTTGCATGGTTGATTTTGATCAAACCTGTGTCTTGGTCACTGATTGCGGTTCCAATTTTAATTATTTGGCAACACTTATCTCTTAGAGAAAACACCTTCCGCGCTATTAGTTTTATTGTTTTGGGTTTTGCTTGCATGCATATTGCAGGCACCGCATATCGTTATGCGGTTCATGAGCAATTTTCAGGTAGTTCGTTCTTCGGAAATCAGCTTATTGGCAAGCTTGCTTTTACTGAGTTTGACTCTGAACAAACACCCTACCCTGAAGCTGGAAAGTTATGGCTAAATACAATGCAAGCGTCACACCAAGCTCGTAAGAAACTTGACACCCATAATGAACGATTTCTTTACGCATTAAACACTTATGACTTTCTGCGATTTGATCATATGCCAGAAATCGTCAAAGCAATGAATACCCAAGATACAAACTCTGCACAAAAAGACTTGGCTCTAGCGGTTTTAAAACAAAATCCACAAAGCTATGCCTATGATGTTGGCCTGAATTTTTTTAACTTATGGGCTATTGGCGAACTACAAAATAAAGCTTTTTCCATTAAATACAATCAAAAGCTCGACAACATAGTTGCAGAATTCAAAGATAAAATTCCAAAACCTTATTATTTGAATGAAGATGGATCGCTTCAGGTTTTAGTACTCAAGCCCTTGTTAGCCATTATTGCCATTCTCAACATTATTATCATTCTAATAGGCATCTTCAATGCATTGCGCTTAAAAGCGACTTCAACAGAGTTCAATCAGCTATTTATCATGGCTTGCACTGCCAACGCTTATTTCCTATTAACTGCGTTATTACAAGCGGCACTTACACGCTATGCCATTGTCGCTTGGCCCATGCATTTAATCTTGCTATTTGGCATAGCGGCAATTTTAAGTAAAAAGTTATTCATCGAAAAAAACTATTAAGAGTGCCTATATTTAAGGCCTTACGTCCTTCTAAATAGTTAATTTTTTACACCAACACCAATAGCGCCTATTACCGTTCCATCATTCAAACTTTTTTGCGCCATATACTTACATGTTCTTTGCATAGCGGAGAGGCACATTTGCTTATTATTATTCACTTCACGCCAGCGACTAACGTATTTCGCCTGATGTTGAGGAATTTTCTTAATTAATTCAATGTCTTGGTCTCTAATCCGTTCATTCAAACCCGACACATTCACGAAAGGAGCGAGTAGCGTAGGCGTTACTGAGGAACATTCACATTTTATATCTTCGTTCATATTAAATTTATATTTGACCAATAAATCTGAATAGACAAATGCTGGTTGATTCCATGAGGTCACATGGTTGACATAGATCGCTCTGTTTTCACCTTCTAACACTCCTTCTGCTTCTGCAGTTTTGATGAGGCTACGTATAGGTAAATAAATAGGAGCATCATAGTGTTCATTAAAATTCCTAGCTGAATCTGGTTCACCCAACTGAATAACTGTAGCATAAAGTGCTTGTGAGTTACCGATTAATGCCACAGCAGATAGGGCAAAAATAGTTTTTGAAAACACACCGCTAAGTTGTTTTCTACTTGCCGAGATGAGAATAATAGGCGCAAAGAATAAGACTAATGCAGGCAGATAAAAACGGAAATAACCTGTGAAAGCAACACCACCTTGATCCCAGTTAAACAAAAATATTTGCGTAAAGAATGCGCCTAAAATACACAACAGCATCCATCGCTGGGCTCTCCAAATGGGTAACACTAATATTAGAAGCCAAAGAAGTGCTATTAAACATAAGACAACAGCGCCTAAGGTGCCAAAATGAAAGCCTATTCGAGTTGTCATTTCAGCAAACCAATCGCCAGTGAGGAAATACTCAAAACCTTTGACGGTATAACGACTAACACCAAACGCCTTTCGTACAATGTAGTACACCAAAAAAGGCAACACTGAAGCAAAACCAATAATTCCTGCATAATATAAACGTTCGCTTAATGAACGAATATTATGATTTTTAAATGATTTGAGTGACCACCCAGCAAACCAAAACCAAGGAATAATGAATACGGCAGGTTCCTTAAATGCACAAGCAACTCCAAGAAGTAAACATGATTTCAAATAACCATTCTCATCTAAATATTCTGGATCTGTTTGAGAAACAATGAGTTTCTCAACGGCCAACAGAATAAAAATTACACTCCAAATATCTAGATAAGCCGTACTAAATTGATAGATAACTTCTGCTTGCCAGAAAAACAACAGAATTAATGGCAAAATCGACAGACTCGGCAAACGACCAATAATCAAAGGCCTTAAAATAAGCAACCAAAGTGGTACTGAAAGAACATTCACAACTCGACCAGTATTTAACGGATCACTCCACTCAAAGGCGTACGACATATGCACAAATGGATGTGCCAACACTCTTGCACCGCCAGGGTATCGAGAAAAAATACCTTGTACACTTGCTTCGATATGCTCAGGAAAAAGATGCCAAAGCCCTGTTGAAACCAACAATACTGCAACACCAATTAATGCAAGTCGAAGCATGCCGAAAAAATAAGCTGCGGATAACATTAACAGCGATACTAATAAGACTGCGTCATTATATTTAATAGCTTGATAGCTGACTCGATTACCCCACAAGTGATACTCATGATCACCTAAATGCGGAAACTCTTGCACCCATGTAGCCGAAAAAAATATCAATATTGGCAGCAAACAAACCACACTGATTAGAATGAATCCACCCACCTTGTGTCTTGAAAACGTCAACTTAAAATGATGTATCCTTTTTACTGCAAAAGCATTCAGTCCAATGGTTTGCTGACTAGGTAACACTGAGATAAAGGCAATACCGCCAATCAATAATAATGAGGCTAACGTGCCAGCCTCATAAGCAATCAACCAAGCACCACTTATAGTAATTGAAAGCAGTGCAACGCCAGCGGCAGCTGTATTAACGGGTACAGAAAAAGACTCTTGCTTGCGTTGCTGAAAGCTTCGAAACAATACAGGCAATATAAAAATCAAACCAAATTTTGCAACATAGTACAAAATAATCGCTAAGAATATGACAAACAAAATATATTGAAAATACGCAATTTCAGATACTTTTTTGTGTGCAGCTGCAATATCTAAATTAAAAGTGAAATGTGGATCAAAACCCTCCGCTTGCACGAGTAACTTCTCATTAAATAATGAACGATTAGCGATGGTATTGATCGGTACTAGCGCTGCAACTAACTCCTTTGCCGACCAGCAATGTTGCTTATTACGGCTAGTCAAACACATTTCCTCAATCAAAATGGCTTGTTTTAAATTATCTGTCGCATCAAGATCTATGCGAAGCCCTTCAACAGTGTTAAGAGGCAATGGAATTTTAGCGGGGCTGCCTTCTGCAAAAGGGACAAAGCCCCTAAGGCTTTGCCTAAAGCCATGACCTATATCAAAATAAGCTGTCAAGTTTTCACTATCAACCTCAGCATATTTGATTTCCAATTGAGAAGGGAAATGTTCGTAGTCTTTGCTCAAGACATAAGTCGCCAATATCGAAATAACAGCAATGACGATAAGCAAGACTTTATTCATCTAAGATAATTATCCTATATAAAAAGAAATATAACTATTCAAGACATAACTACTAGTCTAATCATTAAGATTTAGGCAAAGCGCCTAGTTTTATTTTGGCAAAGCCTTGCCAAGTCATTTTCAACAAAATCGTACCATCCCGAAAACGATTTATATTGGTACTACCATAGGTTCGAGCCTTATAAACTACTGGTACATCGACCGTGCCCAAACAAAGCTCTGCGCCAGGAAATAACATTTGAAAGTCTCCAAAGGGATCAAAATCACCAAAATCAGACAACCATCGTAAATATCGATAATGGTCTCGACGTGAAAACAACTTCGTTCCGCAAAGAGAATCACCTATCGACACGTCTAAGATATTACTCAATGCCTTGGCAAAAAATAAGTTACCCAAACGGTTCAAAAAACGCATGGCTTCATCTTCCATGGGATACATCAAGCGTGTGCCATTGACCATATCAGCTTGGCCTGAACGATACGCTTCGTAAAAACGAGGAAGTGATTCTGGAGGCATCGTTAAATCAGCATCTAACACTGTGACAATATCCTTTGTCGCTGCATCAAACCCAGTCATCGTCGCATCTTTTTTGCCTTTACCGGGTTGTTGTAGTGCCAAACAATTCAAATATTGATATTCCTCAAGCGCGACAACGCGTTGTATTTCTTCCCAAGTATCATCAGTGCTATTGCCTTCTACAAAAATGACCTCTACATCAACGCCATCCATTTTTGGCAAACGCTTCAGGCCATTTTCAATATTGCCCGATTCATTACGAGCAGGAATAACGATAGACAAAGACGGTTTTGTATCAAATTGTTTAATAGGACGCATGACTACAACTGAAGCAACACTCAACCACCGAAACAATGGAATGGCTGGCATGATTTTATTAATAAAATCTCCAACGCCAAACAAGGAAAAAGGGATAAACCCAACATTTCTTAGGCGAACAGTCTCGTAATTGCAGAGTTTTGATAAATTACGTAAATCCGCATTGGTAACGAATGTTACATGATCATCAGGCTCACGAAGTCTTAAAGCATTAGCTACTCGATAAATCCATCGAAAATATGGATTACATAAAACAGCAACAATACGATCACCACGACCAATTTTATCGAAAATTTGTGTCAGTAATTCTTGGATATCTGCGCCATGATTAAAGTTTCCATTGAGAATTAAAACTCGTCTTACCGTATCTTCAAGAGGATTTAAGTCTGATAAGTCATCCATAACTGCTTTTTCATCGCAATTTACTTCTGCAAACATTTCACCCTTATCACTTGGCAATGGCAATAGTTGTAAAGCACTTTCGTAATAGGTGGAGAAACGGTTTATTTCAGCGGCAATAAGGCCTGTGATATACGTATTAAATCGATGATGAGCCATGTTGTACAATATCCATGATACAAAATTTGAAAGCGTGCATTCTACATTAGCCTATGACAAATGTAACGAAACAAAGCACGACTTTCTCAAGTAGGACTACGCCTTTTATATAGTCAAATCAGGAGTTATAAGTCCTTTACGTAATATTTTTTTCTTATAGACGGTCTTTTTCTATATGGAATATCTTAAGAATATAAATAATTCTCTTTAATTTTTAATAATTACTATAGGTGAGCACTATGAAAAAACACATTATGAAAAAAACTTTCACCCACACAATTAGCCTTATTGCATCCTTGCTCGTTGCTCTAATGATGTTTACCACTTCAGCTTCTGCAGATGCTTCAGGAGCTTGGACAAACAAATATCAAAAAATTCAAGGTGGATGGTCAATTATCGAAGAAGCTGATGGCGCAAAACTGGTGTTAGATAAAGATTTCTCCACTCGTAATGCACCTGATTTGAAATTTATTCTGACTAATGCAGCTGTTGCCGACATGAATGGCAATAATGCTATGAATGGCGCTCTTATTATTGCACCTTTAAAATCTAACAGTGGAGAACAGGTATATATTTTACCTAAGAATTTTAAGGATTTTAAAACTCTAGCCTTGCATTGTGAGCAATATTCAAAACTGTGGGGTGCTACAGATATTTCAGCAGCAAAATAGTACTAATTAATACATAAATGATGATGATAAATAGCCCGTTTGGAATATATTTTATCATCATCATTTGTTTATACTTTTCAATACACCTCTTCACGAATAAACCCATATTAACTCTTCAAAATTCTCTACAATTTGGATTTACCTAGCCTAGTTTAGTCGATACCATTAAGGTCCAAAATTTCTTCATATTATGATTAAAAGACATGGAAAATATCAAAAATCCTCGGATTGTTATTGTTGGCGGCGGTGCTGGGGGTTTAGAGCTAGCAACTAAACTTGGACATCGTTTAGGGAAGCGTAAAAAAGCAAAGGTTACACTCATTGATCGTAGCCGGATTCATATATGGAAACCCTTACTACACGAAGTGGCTACAGGGACGCTCGACACCGAAATTGATGGCGTCGTTTATCAAGCTCACGCAGCAAAACATCACTTCACTTTCAAGTACGGCTCTATGAGTGACTTGGACCGAGAGAACAAACGAGTGACACTATCTGCCATCCCTGATGAGGCCGGTATTGTTGCCCTGCCTGAAAGGCAAGTTGACTATGATATCTTAGTGCTCGCAATTGGCAGCATTAGCAATGATTTCAATACGCCTGGCGTTGAAGAAAATTGCTACATGCTTGATTCAAAAGAGCAGGCAGAACGTTTCCAACGGCATTTATTGACGCATTTTATTCAAGCAGCTCAAAACACGGCAAACGATAGCATTGATGAGACAGGATCACATAGCCCTGCATTCAAAGTTGCTATTGTTGGTGCCGGTGCAACAGGCGTGGAATTATCAGCTGAACTGCAACATATTCGAGAACTATTGCCTGTTTATATCAAAGATCAAAATATTAACACCCAAATATCAATAGACTTAATTGAAGCAGGTCCAAGAATTTTGCCTGCGCTTCCTGAAAGAATATCCATTGCTGCAGCGATTGAGTTAGAAAAAATCAATGTTTTTATCCACACTACTACACGTATAACTGAAGTAACAAAAAAAGCCTTTATTGATGCCAATGGCGATGTTATTAATGCCGATTTGAAAGTCTGGGCTGCGGGAGTAAAAGTCCCTTCTTGGATAAAAAAATTAGGCCTTGAAACAAACAATATTAATCAAATTTCTTGCGAACCAACCTTAGCATCTAAATCAGACAACACTATTTATGCCATTGGCGATTGTTGCGACATTACAATGTCAAACGGGAAAAAAGTTCCTCCTCGCGCACAATCTGCTCACCAAATGGCCTCATTGGTTGCCAAAAATATTTGCCTGCGTCTACAAAACCAAACAGAAAAAGACTTCAAATACAAAGATTACGGCTCACTAGTAAACCTCAGTCAATTCTCCACCGTGGGATCATTGATGGGAAATCTAATGAAAGGGAGCTTATTTATTGAAGGGTTCATTGCCAGAATGATGTATTTGGCCTTATATCGCATGCATCAACTAGCCATTTATGGTTATCTCAAAGGCCCTTTTATTATCGTTTTAAGTAAGATTTCCAAGTCTATACGACCAAAAATGAAACTCCATTAGTACTAATACACGATTAGACCTCAATCAATATTAGGATTAACCATCTTTGGGTCGTATAATTCATTCATTATTTTAAAAGCAGGTGCTTTATTAGTGCTTAATAGCAAAGTCACTGATATTGCCCCTTCTTGATTGTTGGCAAATGCTAACAAAACATATGAATGTTTCTAAGAAGATCAACCACAGATCAACAGCATAAAAAATTAATGAGTAACGAAACCAACAACCCAGCTCCGGCAAATTTCATCCGTAACATCATCACTGATGATCTAAATAACGGTAGGCATGAAAGTACTTATACACGCTTCCCTCCAGAACCAAACGGCTATCTACACATAGGCCATGCGAAGTCTATTTGCCTGAATTTTGGCGTCGCTGATGAGTTTAAAGGTAAAGTTAATTTACGGTTTGACGACACTAATCCTGAAAAAGAAAGCGAAGAATATATGCGCTCTATTCAGGACAATGTTGAATGGCTTGGCTTTGAATGGGACAAACTGTGTCATTCCTCCGACTACTTTGAACGCATTCATGGCTATGCCATTGAACTTATTGAAAAAGGCTTAGCCTATGTTGACAGCCTGAACGCTGATGAAATGCGCGAATATCGTGGCACACTCAAAGAGCCTGGTAAAAATAGCCCATTCAGGGATCGTTCAGTAGAAGAAAATCTCAATTTGTTTTCTCGCATGAAAGCCGGTGAGTTCAAAGAAGGTGAACACGCCTTACGAGCCAAAATTGATATGTCCTCGCCGCAAATCATCATGCGCGACCCTGTGATTTATCGCATCAAGTTTGCCCACCATTTTCGCAGTGGAGATCAATGGTGCATTTACCCAATGTATGATTTCACTCATTGTATATCTGACGCAATCGAAGGAATCACACACTCATTATGCACACTTGAATTCCAAGATAACAGAGCAGTTTATGACTGGGTATTGGATAATATTTCAATTGATTGCCATCCACGTCAGTATGAGTTTGGACGTTTGAACTTAAAATATACGGTTCTTAGCAAGCGTAAGCTCAATCAACTAGTTACTGAAAATGCAGTCGATGGCTGGGATGACCCACGCCTGCCTACCATTGCAGGTATTCGTCGTCGAGGTTATACACCTGCCTCTATTCGAGAGTTTTGTCGCGAAATCGGAGTCACAAAAAAAGATAGCTTAATTGAAATGACCGTTTTAGAAAATGCTATCCGTCATGACCTCGAAAATACGGCCTTGCGGACATTTGGTGTTCTTAAACCAATAAAGGTTGTTATCACCAATTTCCCTGAAGACAAAACTGAATGGATCACTGCCAAGAATCATCCCAAAGATGAAAGTTTAGGCACACGTGACATTCCATTTACTCGAGAAGTTTATATCGATCAAGATGATTTCATGCTTGACCCACCAAAGAAATTTTTCCGTTTAGGCCCGGACCGTGAAGTTCGCTTGCGCTATGGTTACGCCATCAAATGCAATGAAGTCATTCAAGACGATAGCGGCAATGTCGTTGAATTACGCTGCACCTACGACCCGGAAAGTGCTGAAGGTAAAACAGCTGATGGCCGTAAAATCAAAGGAATCATCCACTGGGTCTCAGCAAAATATGCCGTTGATGCTGAAGTGCGTCGATATGATCGTTTATTCCGACTGCCAAACCCTTCTAATGCAGAAAATTTTATTGATCAACTCAACCCTGATTCTCTTGTGGTATTTCCAAACGCCAAATTAGAATCAAGTTTAGGCAACAGCGATAAAAAAGCACGCTTCCAATTTGAACGTGTCGGTTATTTTTGGCAAGACAGCAAAGATAGCAAGCCTGATAAGCTTGTTTTCAATCAAATTGTTAGTTTAAGAGACTCTTGGGCTAGAATTGAAAAGGATCAGCAAAATAATTAACGCAGTATACTGCAATGAGAATTCGGCAATTAAGAGATTGAGAATAGCAAACGAAAGATGACAATATCAAAGCAAAATCAATCATTAACACCAGCTGTAACGATTTTGCTAATCAGCGCTTGCCTACTACTGACATTATCTTTCGGTGTCCGGTCTTCTTTTGGCTTATTTGTTAAACCATTATCCGAGGCAAACAACTGGGGCCGAGATACAATTGCCACAGCTTTAGCACTACAAAACCTTAGTTGGGGCATTGTTGCCGTATTTGCTGGAGGCTTAGCAGATAAATTTGGCAATGTTAAAGTCATTATTGCCTCGGCAATTGTATATGCGATCGGTGTGTTCTATATGTCGTATTCTGACACGGCATTGTCACTTAACACATCTGCGGGTTTATTTATTGGCGCAGGCATAGCTGGAACTTCCTTCGGCATTATATTACCCGCAATGGCTAGAGCTGTTCCTATCGAAAGACGACAATGGGCTCTGGGCGTAGGAACTGCAGCTGGTTCAATGGGACAATTTATGATTGTGCCGTTTTCACAGCAACTCATTGAGAGTTTTGGCTGGTTTTCATCACTACAAATTATCTCTGTGCTAACACTGGCTATGATTGTTCTAGCCATTCCACTGGCTCCCTACTCTGGCGCCAATGAAGTCAAAGACCAAAAGTTAGATCAAACTGTTATCCAAGCTCTAAGAGAAGCCTTTTCCCATAAACACTATATTTTATTAGTGATTGGCTTTTTTGTATGTGGCTTTCATTTAGCCTTTATCACCGTGCATTTACCCGCGTATTTAAACGATCTAGGCTTTAGCGCAAAAATTGGAGCCTGGAGTCTAGCCACCATCGGCATCGCTAATATGGTGGGATCATATATTTCTGGTGTTTGGTCTGCCCGCATGCCCAAACAAAGCATGCTGACATGGATCTATTTATCTCGAGCAATCGTCATTGCTATCTTTGTTGTATTACCTCCCACCATTTATAGCGTCGTATTCTTCAGCATAGGCATGGGATTATTATGGCTTGCGACCATTCCACCTACATCTGGCTTAGTTGCAGTCATGTTCGGCACACGCTATATGGCGCTCTTATATGGCGTCGTATTTCTATCTCACCAAGTCGGCGGATTCCTTGGTGCTTATTTAGGCGGCTATTTGTATGAACAGTCTGAAGTATTCCAAATTATCAGCACCTTCTGTGGCCAATATCTTGGCTTTTCAACCTATGGTGATGCCGCTAAATATGACACTATTTGGCTAATCAATATTGCCTTAGGCATCTTTGCTGCACTGATTCACTGGCCAATCAGAGAAAAACCGCTCGGACGCTTTGCTATAACGAGTTGAAATCACCTATAGCAAAAGCTTTTTTAAAGCTAAGGTTTTATAAAATACACTATTGAAGCAAAAACTCTGACTCAACAATTGAGATTGGAATCGCAAAACCAATTCCTTCTGTACCCGCAAGAATCGCAGTATTTACACCAATAATTCGACCGTCCTTTGTAATCAATGGCCCACCACTATTACCCGGATTTATCGGCGCATCGGTTTGCAAAAAGCGTTTTTCTTCTTGTTCACGATAACCTGAAAAAATACCTGATGTCACTGTATAAGTTAAACCTGAAGGGCTTCCAATCGTATAAACACTTTCTCCTTGAACAATATCATCAGAACTCCCTCGAGTAAGAAAAGGGCAACCTTCATCATTGATCGCAAACATGGCTAAATCATGTTCACTGGACATTTCAGCAGAACTTATTTCATATTTTTCACCATTCACCAAAGAAACAGTAAATTCACCACTAAAACTACTATTAAATGAAGATTGATTATCGATCTTTTCTTGGCGCATTTCTTTGTAAACTTCGCCAGAAACAAACGCCGCAGTAGATCTAATTGAGTTCAAACGTTGCTGCAACCTTTGCACCTCTTCTTGATCATTATTACTTACAGCTTGATTTAACTGATTGCCGACTCGATCATATTCGTCTTGGAGTTCTCTTTTTCTTTCCTCGACTCTTCGTTTGAATTCTTCAGTATTTTGAATCGGCTCTTCTAATACGTGGCGATTGGTAACCACTTGGCAAGATTCACTGACAATAAAGCCAGAACCCAATGTCCCCCATTGTGTTTCAATGAAGACAGTAGCATTACGAGCTATTTCAATATTGTTTCGAGCATGATGACTTTCATCAATACGCCGCGCAACACCAGTTAATGCTTTGTTTGCATTTGATGGCTTATTTTTTTTCTTCTTAGTATTAGAAGCCTTATTTGATACTTTGCTAACAGTTAACACTTCCTTAGATTGACTTGCTGTATTTATCTTGTCCGAT
>CALKZN010000060.1 GCA_938002995.1 uncultured Arenicellaceae bacterium
TAATTAAGGTGCCGTCTTTTTGATCAATAATGATGTTCAGTGAATTTTCGTCATCAGATTTTTGAATGTTGACAGTTTTTATAGCCTTGCTGATGAAATTGTCTTTTGGCCTGAGTTCAAAAGCATGTTTAGTCGTTTCAGTGATCGTAAAATTTTTATTAATATAGGCCTTATCGGCACTCATCAAGCCAATCAGCAAACGCGATAAAAAGCGTATTTCAACAGAGTCTAAAACTTCTAATTCAGAACGTGATTTTATATTTGAACTACCTTGTTGTTTAAAGTGATATTCAGAACGAGTGAGAATCAGGCTTTCTTGAATAGGCGTTTGGGTTTGCCAAATAAGTCCAGCTTTACAAGAAAAATACATTCGTCCAGAAGACTTGAGAGGCACAGGTAATGATTTGAGATTCTTTTCTTGATCGAATTTACTCAAAAAATAACAATGTTGAGGCAATGAATCTATTGGTGAAACTGAGCTTGCGTGTACAACAAAATTTAAAAGAAATAAGCCAATTGTTGTGATGAGATGGAGACCAATTGCACGCATGATACTTAATTTGATGCTGCCTGCACTGCATCTATTAGGCTTTTGGGTGAATTAAATTGTGTGACCTTTTCCGGCATTTTAACAGCTGCTTGGGTAGTTCGCGCTTTAGTAAAGCGTTTGCCAGTAGCCTCATCGCAAATCAAATAATCGATGACCAATTTGTTTTCCCATTCTTTTAAGGTAGCCGTAATCGTAAAACGTTGTCCAACGACTAAAGAATCGATGTACTTAATTCGCATGTCTATGATTGGGAAAAAGAACTGTTCTTTTTCCATGTCGGCATAGGTGTAACCAATTTTTTCTAATAATTCGCCACGAGCGATTTCTAGATATTTAGGGTAAGCGCCATGCCAGACGACACGGTAGGCATCAACATCGTAAAAAGCGACTCGCATAGAGCAAGTAATTGATAGTGCGCTTTCCTTTGACATGTCTAATTGCTATTCGCTATTTGTGTGTGATTTATATTCTGTAGTGGACCGTTCAGTGCTTATTGTTTTACAGCTAGTGCTCGGCAATAACCGTGACAATATCACCTAGCGTTCTAGACTCACTGAAAGATTGAGGTTGAATCTCTTTGCCAGTGAATCGCTTGAGTTCTATCAATAAATCGACGGTATCAATACTGTCGATATCTAAATCTTCATACAATAAAGCATCTTCGGTTAAATCTGTTCTTTCGATTTCAAACAGCTCGGTCAAAATTTTTCGCGTTTGTTCTAGAATCGTTTCTCTTGAATGTGACATAGTGAATTTCAAAAATTATAAAGGCTTGATTATAGCAAGCCCTGTATTCAAGCGCGTAGAGAAACTACTTAATAGATTGAATATTCTTAAGAAAAAGGTCTTTCCAGTAGCTAGTTAGCTCTCGATACTGCCTGGTTCGAGGTTTTTCTACATCGATACAACTTGCCAAGGGTTGGCTGGGAAGAAAGCGAACGACGATGCGTGACTTGATTGTTGGTAATTGATACCAAGGTTCATGCTTTCCAAGCGCACGCGGCAAACAGCTAATAACGATAGGTAGAACACCACATTGAGCGTGCACTGCTATGTTTGCGGCACCGCGTTTGAAGTCCAGTTGAGTGTCATATTTATTGCGAGTGCCTTCAGGGAAAATCAATAAATTTTGTCCGCTAGAGAGTTTTTCAACGGCTAATTCGATCAGTTTTTCGCTGTCATTGGGAATATATCCAGCAAGTTTCACGGGAATAGCGGTGAAGGGATTTCGAGTTAATGATTCTTTAACAACACAACATAAATCATCAACATAAGCCATCGCAAATGCAGCGTCGATTAAGGTCGGATGATTAGCAATCACCAAATGTCCTTTAACGGCAGTGTTTTCAGGGTTTTCAAGGTGGTAATTCATCAAGCCATAAAATTGCATCATATCAACAAAAAACCGACACAAACCTTTAATCGAATTACGAACACGGCGCTGTTTTTCTGCTGCACTGATTGGCAAAAAGAACAAAATAAGCGCATAAATTCCAGGTACGAAAGCACCAATACCAAAAGCGGTATAGCTCAACCCTGCAGCTATGATGCGCCAATAATGGTTCAGTGATAAACGTTTCACATTGAGTCTTTTCAAGTACAAAAGCATTCGATTTCGACCAGCAAGTCACTGCGACAGATATCTGCATGCAAATAGACCTTTTGGCAATCGGGAAAAGACTCATCTAGATATTTTTCAGTGACCGCAAAGTCTTCCGGGTGACGGATATAAACCTTCATGGTTTGAATATGTAGTCTTTTTTTATTGGCCTGCTTTAGTAATTGAACGATATTGGTCTCGGTGGTTTTGATTTGGCCTAATAAATCACCCTCAAAAACCGTTGCATGACCGATGATACTAGCTGTCCCAGAAATAAAGAACAAATCTTGTTCTCCAGAAACAAAACTGGTTGCTCGTGCAAAAGAGGGGCTAGTTTTGCCATATTGTTTTGGATATTCAAAAGCATCTACTTGGAGTTCATTTCTGTGGTGTTCGCCAGATTTATTGCTACAAATAGCATAGACCAACAAATCGTCAGCATGATGACCAACGGCAGAAGCGGCTGGAAAGTTCCTGTTTTGATAGTTTGAACTTTGGAAGCCTTTTAAGCGTCCAGTACAAAACTGCTTATACTTTTCTAAATCACCATCTCCGCTATTAATAGCAGGCATGTAATTCCAAAAGCGTATAGGATGCTTAAAATCCGAACTGCCGATAAACTTCAATAGTCGAGTGTAGGCTTCGTCTGCAGCACTTTCATAAGCATTTTCATCTGCTAAAGGAGCAGCTGTCGAAACAAATAAAAATTCTGATGATTGACGCCAATGACAATCATCATCACTGCCAGAAGTTATAATGTCATTTTCTACTTCCCATACTTCACACAAGTCCTGCTCTTGTAGGCGAACTAAACCGCTACTGACAGAATCTACCTTGGTGCTAATTGTTCCTGAAGCATGGCAAATCACAGCCAACATATTGGCTTTGTTGAGAAGTTTATTTAACGGTTGTAGAGAGTAATAGTTTCGTAGCATATTATGTATTGCACAGCTTAACGTCATTGTTGTTAGTGAATTTAAAATCCATATTTACCATGAAGTTAGTCCAAAGCCCTTGTGTATCAATGATTTTCAAGTGAATAGTTTCATTTTTTACTAAATTATAGTTTAGAATCACATCCTTTCAAAATTAAGTCTTACTATTAATAGGTTTTTATTTATGGCAACGCAAACAGCGGCTGAAACAGCAATGGCAGAATTGCTAATTGAAGCATTGAACTTAGAAGATATTGAAGCAAATGAAATTGATCCTCAAGAAGTGCTTTTTGGTGAAGGTCTTGGCTTAGATTCAATTGATGCTTTGGAAATCGCCTTAGCAATTTCTCAAGAACATGGTGTTGAAATGAAAGCAGAAGATGAAACTACCAAAGAAGCATTTGCAACACTGGCCAGCTTAACAAAATTTGTTGAAGAAAATAGCTAGTTCCTCTTTTGAGCTTATGTCATGTCTCAAACAGCACCTCTAGTTTCTCGACAAGCATCTGATCCAATTGCGTTTATTACGCATACCTTAACATCAATAGACGGTTATAAAGGCATAATCCGCACGGATACCTTTTTATCTCATGTTCAGTCACTAGCGGATCAGCTGCCTGAAAAAAAGCATATTATTAATCTTTGTGGAAATCGATACCTTTTCATGGTGTCGATTTGTGCAGCAGTACTTCGCCATCAAATCAACCTATTACCACCAAATAAAAATATAGCGACTCAACAGCGTTTGAGTGAACGCTATGATGATGCATATGTTCTGCATGATGGTATTGAGGTTGATTCAGAATTACTTTCTATTGATCTACAAGGAATAACATTAGACTCAAACTGCTTTGATGTTGTCGAACAATCATTGCCGCAAATTTCTTTAGAACAACTCGCCTTGATCAGCTTCACATCAGGCTCTACAGGTGATTCACAACCTAACAAAAAAACCTGGCTGACCTTAACTCAAAGCACCGAAATCAATCGACGCTATATGTTGCCTGATTTAGATAAAACTTATCATGTCCTAGCAACCGTTCCTAGTCAGCACATGTGGGGTTTGGAGACATCAGTGTTGATGGCCTTATTCAGTAACGCTTGTGTGGTTGACAGCAAACCGCTTTTCCCCAGTGATATTCAATCGACTTTGATGGAATTACCTGAACCAAGAGCATTAGTGTCAACGCCTGTTCATCTACGAGCTCTAGCAGCGAGTGATTTAAATTTTCCAAAGACTGACATTGTTTTGTGCGCAACATCACCACTGACACAAGCATTGGCTGAAGGTATTGAACATGTTTTTGAAGCTGAATTGCATGAGGTCTATGGTTGCAGTGAGGTCGGCTCAATGGCCTTGCGAAAAACGGCCAAAGAACAAGAATGGCAAAAATTTGATGGTATTCACTTTGAAATTTCAAACAGCCAAGTACATGCCAGCACAGACTACCTTCGCAATAAAATCACCTTAAGCGACCAAATCAAAATTGATCATACAGGCCGCTTCAAACTATTGGGCCGTTCCACTGATATGGTTGATATTGCTGGCAAGCGAGGTTCTTTGGCAGAAATCAATACCGTTTTACTGCAATTTGA
>CALKZN010000061.1 GCA_938002995.1 uncultured Arenicellaceae bacterium
CATGCAAATCGATAAGCTGTTGTCCAAGATCTTTTAATTGAGCTAGATTGGCAGGGTGACCATTGATGTAGGTCTTAGAGCCTTTGTCTCTCTTTATTACACGTCGAATGACACAATTCCCTTCGTCGTCAAAATCATTCGATGCCAACCACTGTTGGACATCAGTAAGTGAATCAATATGGAAATCTGCATATACATCACAATTGTCTTTACCATGACGAATTAATGCATTATCTGCTCTGGCACCTAACATGAGAGCGATGGCTTTTAAAATAACCGACTTTCCTGCACCTGTCTCACCTGTGATGACAGTTAAGCCGTTATCGAAATCAATAGATGCCTTTTCGATAACAGCTAAATTTTTGATAGCCAGTGACGAGAGAGCCACTAGTGTATTTCTCCCCAGTTCAACTTGCTTCGCAGAGTTGCATAGTAATCATGATCTAATGGTTTGACCATTTTGACTCGATGCTTACCTTTTTTGATACGGATGATGTCATCTTCTTCAGGTTGGTAAGAAATTAATCCATCAGCTGATATATGGCTGTACTTGATATTGACTTCATCTAATTTGAATTCGATCAGACTTTCTGAGGACAATACAATAGGTCGGTTACTTAAGGTGTGAGGAGAAATAGGGACGATAACAACCGTATCAAGACCAGGCTGAAGAATAGGTCCACCTGCTGCCAAAGAATAAGCTGTAGAACCGGTAGGCGTTGAAACAATGACGCCATCTGATCTTGAACGGGTCAGGAAACGGCCATTAACAAAGCATTGCCAATGTAAAAGTTTTGCATGTGTGTCACGCCCAATCACAAATTCATTAAATGCGATATCGCTATGGATGATTTTTCCTTGGTTTTCCACTTCCATTTTCAGCATCAAACGTTCTTCAATTTCATATTTACCTTGTAAAATGCTTTTGATAGAACCTTGCATGTCTGAAACGCAAATATCGGTCAGAAAGCCAAGAGTGCCAAGGTTGATGCCAACAATTGGGACATTATTTGAAGCAAATAAACGAGCGACATGGAGCATGGTGCCATCACCACCAATGACAATAGCTAAGTCGAGCTTGTCGAGATCTTCGGAGGTGATTTGCAAGTTGGATAAATCACTTAAAATTTCTTGTGAAGTCGTTCCTCCCAGAAGAACTGTTTTACCCTTGTTTTCTAGATAAGACGACAGTTCAGTCACGGCTCCTTTGACAGTAGAGTCGTTGTACTTTCCATAAATGCCAATCGTTTTAAACATGTCGTTGTTTGGGTCTATTTTATTGTTTTTAGAAGTTTCTTTACTAGTTATAGTTGTTATCGCAACGTAAGGCAATGAAGCATTATTTTATTAGTGAGGATTGTCGCTAATTTACACCCCATTTGTCTAGCGCCGCGAGTGTTTCATTTTCAAGCATATTTTTAAAATGCAGTGATGGTTAATTGAACTATATGCTCATCAACGTCAGCAGACCTTAGCATAAAACGTCTAGTATAAAATTCGATCCATGATATTCTTAGTCGAATATTGATTCTTACGAAAAAGTCTTAAAAAACGTTGAATTGACTCTGACTCACACAATGTACTTATTAAAAGCCCTTATCATTTATACACGCTATGTCTTCTGAGAATCGTTCCGAAATTATTCTTAAAAACCTAGTTCAGCTATATGTGCGTGATGGACAACCGGTGGGTTCAACAAAGTTAGCAAATAATGCTGACATATCAGTATCGTCTGCGACGATTCGAAATGTTATGGCAGACTTAGAATCAAAAGGTTTGATTGTTTCTCCTCATACCTCTGCTGGAAGAATTCCTACGGCAAAGGGCTATCGCCTTTTTGTAGATAGTTTTGTTCGAGCAGCACCCTTGAACAGGAGAACCATCGCAAGTTTACAAGAACAATTTATTGATGAATCGGACCCAGACATTTTAATTAAGAAGGCCTCAAAAGCTCTTTCAAAAATGACCGAATTTGCTGGCGTGGTGATGATTCCAAATCAAAATGTAGCAACATTCAAACAGATTGAATTTATGCCATTATCAGGCAATCGGGTAGTGTCAATATTGGTGACCGAAGATGGCAGAGTGCAGAACAGGATCATCACTCTTAGCCGCGACTATGATCAAGTAGAGTTGGTTGAAGCTGCCAACTATTTTAATGAATTGCATTCAGGTTCTAGCCTAAGTGATGTTCGTAGCAAACTCATTGATGATATCCAAGAAGATAATGAGGAAATGCATCGCATCACTAAAAACGCCATGGATATTGCCAAGAAAGCCTTAGTTGACGAGGATGAAGGCAAGGCTGATGTCATGCTCAGTGGCGAACAAAAATTATTGGATGTTCCCGATCTTTGTCAAATCGAAACACTACAGAAATTATTTAACGTCTTTAAAACTAAACAAGACCTTCTCGACTTATTAGATCGCAGTATGAAAACAGAAGGAGTGAATATATATATTGGTGAAGAGTCCGGCTACGGATCTTTAGATGATTGCAGTATCGTGACAAAAACCTATGAAGCTGAAGGTGAAATATTAGGCACCCTAGGAGTGATTGGACCGACGAGAATGGTCTATTCTAATGTGGTTTCGGTAGTAGATGTGACGGCAAAATTATTGAGTAATGCCCTTAAACGATAAAGGAGATTAGTTCTTTGAAACTCTTTCCAAAGCTAAACTATGTTGAATTTGCCGCAAGCGACCTAGTAAAAACACAATCGTTTTTTGAAACTGTATTTGCTTGGGAATTCACTGCATATGGTGATGAGTACATTGCATTTTCAGAAAAAAGTGCAGGTTTAGAAGGTGGTTTCTATCAAGCAGATTTAAGCGCTAAACAAAAGGAAGGTTCAGCGCTAATGGTTTTCCTCAGTGAAGATTTGGAGTTGACTCAGAAAGCTATTATCCAAGCGGGTGGAGAAATCAATGTGCCCACATTTGAGTTCCCCGGAGGGAAACGTTTTCACTTTATAGAACCAAGCGGCAATGAGTTTGCAGTTTGGTCTTTATTAAATGGTTGAAGATTTTATCTTTTAGTATAGGATCGCTAAATTTTTCATTAATCATAAACACAAG
>CALKZN010000062.1 GCA_938002995.1 uncultured Arenicellaceae bacterium
GTTTTCGAAGTTTTTCGTTGAATTCTCCATTTGGTTTTAATTCCACATATATACATTTACCATTTTTAGTATAGGCGCAATCAGGGATGTAACGACGCCCATTGATGGTAAATTGTCTAGGCTGAGGAACAAAATTTGAAACATCAGGGTCACTTTCTAAAAGAGCAGCATGCAACAATTCTGGGTAAGAATGAAAAGTCCCAACATAAGGGTATTTTATGAATTTTTGCATATAGAAATTCGTTGCTATTTTGAATTCTCGTCTAGTAGGTACTTCTCTACTATTTTTATTGATTCTTTTCATAAGTTTATAGCTGCTTATTAAAAAAGTCTTATATTCAATCATGCTGAACAATTCAGTGTCTAATGACAGTCAATAAAGTGGTGGTTGACCGCCACTTTTGAAGTAGATATCATTTATAGGGTGAGTAAAAGCTACGATAAAAATTTGACGAAATGGGATATTGAGTTTTCATTCAAAATGTCATATGCCATTTTAGGTATTAAAAGACCAACATATAGGGAATGGTCAAAAAGGTTGGATCCTGTGCTTAAGAGAAAGAAAATAGGTAGACGTATTATTATTGTCTATCAATTGATAAAGGCTATGGTTCGTGATCAAGGAGTGCCTGCTAGTGAAATGAGCAAGGATGACTGGAGCTTTGTTTTTAATAAATGTCAGGAGCTGCCTATTAACGAATTACGTAAATGCTCAATTGTTTTTGATAAAAGAGTCGGTAGATTATTTTTTAATGAGCCTAGGAGTGTTGAAGAGGAAAAAACACGATTTAAGAGAAGGGTGTATTTGGATGAAATTATTGATGATCACATAGATCTTTTAACTAGAGATTTCGAGTCAGCTTCAACCAAAAAACTTAATGATAATAAAGATCAGAATAACAATTCTAAAGTAATAAAGTTTTCTTCCATGCGTCGTTCATAAGTCGTTTAGTCAATATTGATATTTATCCAGTCTATTTAGTTAAATTGTGACTCTCTAGCTTTTTACCATTAATGGAACATTGCGGACGATAAAATTAATAAGTTAGTTGAAAAATTAATAGGTTAGTTGCTCAAAAATTAATACTTTAGTTGCATGTCCAATTAATTTCATATCTCCTATTGTTAAATACATTCGATTTAACATAATATATATTATGCGAATATTAATATTAGATAGTTGCAGGGCGATGATTAGTGAGTTTTGAGAATTTACTTAAGGAATATATTTTATATATAACAATAACTTAAAATACTTATCTAGATATAACATTAAATAAAAAAATGTTATATAAATGCAAAGATAAGAAATATTAGAACGTTTACAGATATAAAGTTGAATTGGATAGAAATGAGGAGTTACGCTTAAAATAAGCTAGAAAGTGAATCTGCTATGAGGTTGATAAGTAAAGCGAACAGATTTGAAGCCGTGGAAAAATTTAGCGAAGGGCGTAGATAAGTCTATGCCCTACTTCACAGGCATTAAAATATAACTTAAAAGGGCTTAGGAAGAATCAGCAATCAGACGCGCTGTGCTGATTTGAATAACTCAAAGAAATTGTTAGTAGTGACTTCGGCGACCTCTATCAGAGGAATGCCGCGCAAATCTGCGACATATTGAGCTGTATGATGAACCAGTGCAGGTTCATTTGTTTTTCCACGGTGTGGTACTGGCGCTAAATATGGGCTATCCGTTTCAACTAAAATACGATCAATAGGGGTCTTTTTAGCAACTTCTTGGACGTTTGTGGCACTTTTGAAGGTAACAATGCCCGAAAAAGAGATATAAAAGCCCAGATCTAGGGCCTTTTCTGCGGTTTCCCAGTCTTCTGCAAAGCAATGCATGACTCCACGACATTGATCTGCACCCTGCTCTTTAAGCATTTTCATGGTGTCATCTGCCGCATTTCGCGTATGGATGATTAGGGGTTTATCGACTTTTTTGGCTGCTTTAATATGATTACTGAATCGCTGGTGTTGCCATGTCATATCTTCGTCTTCTACGCGAAAATAGTCTAAGCCTGTTTCGCCAATAGCGACAATGTGAGATTGCTTACCAATTTCAATCAGTTCTTCAGCACTTGGCTCATGCCCTTTTCGTTCACAGGGGTGAACGCCGACAGAGGCAAAAATGTGTTCATGTTGCTTCGCTAGAGATTCAACTTGAGGAAAGTCTTCGAGGTTAACTGAAACGCATAGCATATGATCTATATTGTTTTCTTTTGCGTTAGCAAGAACCTCGTCAATGCGCTCAGCGAGCGGTTCAAAGTTAATGTGACAGTGCGAATCAACGAGCATAGTATTTTAAAAGCAGGCATAGAAGCCAGTTTGATTACATAGTTAATGTATCGTATTTACTGTTAAGTGAATTGCCTAGAATACGTTCTATAGTAGAAGATACTCTTGCAGATTCGGCATCAGAAAAGTGTACGCCAAAGCCTGCTTTTTTGCCGTTTTGGGCGTTTTCTGGTGTTACCCATACAACCTTTCCAGAAATATTAAATTTCTCAGGCTCACACCAAATATCAAGAATTAAAAAGACTTCATCGTCGATTTTTGCTTGACTAGTTTTGCTTGCGACAAACATACCACGACGTTTTAAATAAGGCATATAAGCCATGTATAGGGCTTGCTTGTCCGGTATTTTTAATGAAATAACGGCTGGTCGATTTTGTTTACTCATTGTTTTTATTCTCAACTACAACTACTTATGTATGCCTATGATACTTGATTTAAGGCGAGTTTTTCTAGTTGAATTGCTGCATTTTCTAATAACAGCTGTTTATCCGATGGACCGCCCCCTAATCGCCTTATTGATTGAATTTCATCAATTGTCTTAAGTAGGCCTGGGAAGCTAATGGATGTGGCAATTTTTTCGCTCCATTCTCTTTGAACAGGATAAAAGAGTTCAGTAATTTGAAGGCATTCTGTTGAGATGTTTTGAAGAGATTTTATCTTAAGCAAGTCTGTAAGAAATCTATTCAAGTGATTGAAAATACTGTCAAAATCATACTTTTTCCACTCGCTTGCCAAAGCAATTGATGATATTTTTTTGCCCCATAATTGATTGATTGAGCTAAACAAGTCGCGCAATTTTTCTATTTCATTTTGTTCTGACAGTGCTAATGCAGCCAAGGGAGCCCTGTTAGCCATCATTAAATAAGATTCTGCGTATTGAGTCATTCCTTGTTTTTCTAACCATTGCATACCAATTTCAACGTCTGGAGAACGAAAATGAAATTCTGTGCAACGACTTTTTATGGTGATTGGGAGTCGCTCGATTTGATTTGCAATAAGTATAAAGGTGGTATTTGAAGGAGGTTCTTCTAGTGTTTTTAGTAACGCGTTAGAAGCATTTATGTTCATTTTATCAGCACTTTGGATGATCACAACCTTCTGTTGTGCCAGGTGCGGATGTTGCATTACTTGCTTAATTAAAGAGCGGATTTGCTGCACTGAAATTATTTTCTTTGGTTTGCCGCTATTTTTTTCTAAATATCGTAGTCCGTATGTGGCCAATAAATCTTTGGGTGCTAATGGCGTACTTTCAGAATGCACTCCCTCTTTTGATTTTGTATTTTCAATGATATGTGTTGCTTCATCTTCTGGGATTAATACGTGTAGATCCGGATGATTGCCTCCTAAAAATACATCATTATTCTTCAGGATTTGCATGGCATAACGCAAGGAAAACTGAGATTTGCCGAGTCCAGTTTTACCCACAAATAATGCAGAACTTACTGGGCTTTCCGACTGATTTAGTTGCTTCCAAAGCCTATCTGTCCAAGGTAAATGGAGGTCGATTTGATCGACAGTTGATGTGGAGTTAATCATTATTGTTTACGTTGCTATGAAAAACGTTTAAAACTTTTTCAATCTGAGCGGATACTTCTACAATACTTTTAGAGGCATCAACTAACTGAATTCTATGAGGATTTTCTTTAGCTAAACGCAGATATGTTTCTCTAACACGTGACTTGAAATCAGACTTTTGTTGCTCATAGCGATCTTTTTCTTCATTTCTAGTGCTTACACGGGACTCACCTGTCTCAATGTCAAGGTCTAGTAAGATAGTCAGGTCAGGTTCTCTATTTTTTTGCACAATTTTTGAGATAGCTTCGATGGTTGAGTGCTCTACTCCATGCCCTCCTCCTTGATAGGCATGAGATGCATCAGTGAAGCGATCACAGACTATCCATTTTCCTGCTTGTAAAGCAGGCTCTATGACAGTTTCTAAATGCTGAGCTCTTGCTGCAAACATAAGCAAGAGTTCTGAAGTTGGATTAATAGAAAGCTCATTGCGACTAAGGAGTATGTCTCGGATAGACTCGCCTAAAGGTGTTCCACCAGGTTCGCGAGTTACGACATAATCGATACCTTTAGAAGCAAGTTGTCTGCAAATAAAGTCAAGATTGGTGGTTTTGCCGGCGCCATCTTGACCTTCTATGGTAATGAATTTACCTTCATTTACATTTTTTTGATCATTCATCTGACTAACGCCCTAGCTGGTACTTGGCCACAGCACGATTATGTTCTTTCAGTGTTTTTGAAAAGTAGTGACTGCCATCCCCTTTTCCTACGAAAAATATGGCATCAGTCTTCTTTGGATTTAAGGCTGCTAAAATGGACGCTTTTCCAGGCATAGCAATAGGTGTAGGTGGCAATCCGTATCGAGTATAAGTGTTATATATGGTATCTGTAGTCAAATCTTTACGTCTAATATTGCCTTTATAACGTTCGCCCATTCCATAGATAACGGTCGGATCAGTTTGTAATTTCATGCCTACTTTCAATCGATTATAGAAAACACCTGATATAGTTTCTCGCTCTGATTCTTTGCCTGTTTCTTTCTCAACGATAGACGCTAATATCAATGCTTTGTATGGAGTATCAATATGTTTTAGCGTTTCATTTTTATTGCGATTATTTTTCCATGCATTGGCCAGAATTTTCTGTTGGCTAACATAACTGCGCTTTAGAATGTCTAAATCAGAATCGCCCTTTTGATAAAAGTACGTTTCTGGTGCAAATAAACCTTCAGGGTGTGAATTTTCGGCACCAATTGCGGCCAAAATTTCCTTATCAGACATATCAGCAATTTTTGATATTAAATTTTCTTCTTTTGAAAGATGATTTTTAAACTGTTTGAAACTCCAGCCATCAATTAAGGTGATTTGATAGGCAATAACATCACCGCGATTTAGTTTTTCAATGAGTTTTGCTTGGCTGAGAGATTTTGATAGATCAAACTCCCCCGCTTTGACGGTGGCTTCGTTGTATTTTAAGCGTTGATATAGCTTAAAAATATTGGCATTAGGTATGATTTTCTTTCTTTCTAGTTCATCTGCAACCCAATTCAAACCCTTGCCCTTTGGAACAATAAACATTTCGCTACTTGCAGTAGTCGATTCTTGCCAGATGCTATTCACGTAAAAACCAGCCGCAGCGATAGCTAAAAAAATAAACCCCATTAAGATTGAAAGAATACGGATCATGCGGCAATAATAAGTTGTTTTACGAGTGAATTTCGAATTTCGAGGCATTCTTTAATGCCATCGAGTGGGAGTTTTTTTTCAAGTAAAGTGTTGATAGGTGTCAAACCTAGAATACTGTTGCAAATAAAAGCACTTTGTAAGTTATTAGCACCTAATATTTCATTTGCATTTATTCTTGTTTCTAGGCAGTCGATGTTATTTTCTTGAAACCAATGAATGATCGCATTACGTGTAACACCTTCTATGCCACATCGATCAATAATAGGCGTTTGCCATTGATTACCACGCTTGATAAAAACATTACCTTTGGTCGCTGAAATCAGATCCCCAGCTTGATTTAACATGAATGCATCATCATAAGTGTCGGGTAATTGTGTTGCGGCTAGTACCTGTTCTAGGCGATTGCCATGTTTGAGTTTTGCAAGTTGTGGTTGCTCACTAACAGTAACCTCACTAATACCTATGTTTAGGCCTTTTGTGTAGGTGTTTGCTTGATAGTCAGGCCATTGATGCAAGGATAGGATTCGTGTGGTTGAGGCGCCTTTCAGTGGCTTGTATCCTCGTGATTGCTCTCCTCTAGTTATAGTGATTCTTAATACACTTTTTGCTAATAGTTCGCTGTCGTTGATTTGTTGCAAAAACATCTCAATTTCATGATGTATCTTGTTAATGTCAGCTTTAATAGCTAAAGCGTTTAACCCTTCTGCTAATCTTTCTAGGTGTTGAGGCAGCTGCAGTATTTGACTATCTATCAGTGCAACAGTTTCAAAAACACTGTCGCCATAAAGAATGCCTCGATCAAGCGCAGAAACGGTTGTTTGCGCTTGACCGTTGACAAATATGGTATTCACTTTGTTTTGAAATTTTCTTAAAGTTTTATGATTCTTAATGTCTTTGACCTAGACGAATCGTGTGAATGCTAAGGTGCCGTTAGTGCCACCAAAACCAAATGAATTGCTCATTGCAGCATCAATTTTCATCTCACGAGCCGTATTAGGAACAAAATCCAAATCACAGCCTTCAGAAGGATTGTGTAAATTAATGGTTGGTGGAGCAATTTGATCTTTGATAGCCATGATCGTGTAAACGGCTTCTACGCCACCAGCAGCTCCGAGTAAATGTCCTACCATTGATTTGGTTGAACTGATTGCAAGATTCTTGGCATTGTTGCCAAAGCTCAATTTAATACCTTCGGTTTCAGCTAAGTCACCTAATGGTGTGGATGTACCATGTGCATTTAAATAATGTACTTCATCAGGGTTTAAGCCTGCATTACGCATCGCGGAATTCATACAGCGTGAACCGCCTTCTCCACCAGGGCTTGGTGATGTCATATGGTGAGCATCACCACTCATGCCAAAACCAGAGAGTTCTGCATAGATGTTTGCTCCGCGTGCTTTAGCGTGTTCGAGTTCTTCAAGAACAACAATCGCTGCGCCTTCACCCATCACAAAGCCGTCACGGTTTTGATCCCAAGGGCATGAGGCTTCTGTTGGATCACAATCACGACCGGATAGTGCTTTTGCATTGCCAAAGCCTGCGATTGCTGTTTCTGTAATTGCTGCTTCGGCTCCGCCAGCTAACATAACGTCCGCGTCACCGTATTCAATAATTCTGCCGGCTTCACCAAGTGCATGTGTTGCAGTCGTACAAGCGGTAACCATTGACAGATTAGGACCTTTAAGGCCTAACTCAATGGATAGATTGCCTGAAATCATATTGATAATTGCGCTAGGAACGAAAAAGGGAGATACGCGTCGTGGCCCTCTTTCCTTATACATGATGGAAGTTTTCTCTATAGTCTCGATTCCGCCAATGCCAGAGCCAATATATGCGCCCATTTGATGAGCATTTTCTTCAGTAATTTCAAGACCAGAGTCTTTAAAAGCATCGATGCCGGCGGCCATGCCTATTTGAATGAAACGGTCCATTTTTCTGGCTTGTTTCATACTCATATATTTTTCGACATCAAAGTCGGTGGCTTCACCAGCGATGTTGCAGGAGAATCCTTCGGTGTCGAAATGACTGATTCGAGTAATGCCACTCACACCATTGGTAATGTTTTTCCAGTTTTCTTCAAGTGTGGTGCCAACAGGAGAAATAATACCAATACCAGTTACAACTACGCGTCTTTTATTCATGTTATTTATTTTATATTCCTTAAAACGTGATGCTTGATTCTGCCATATTTCTCATCTTTCTGGAGCTTTATTTGAATATTAAGCGTGTAACACTAGCTCTTTTTATAGGCATAAAAAAAGCTGCTTAAAAAGCAGCTTTTTTCCAGACTCTCAATTATTGAGAGCTGATGATAATCGCGAATTAAGAATTAGCGCTTACATAGTCAATTGCAGCTTGAACAGTTGCAATTTTCTCTGCTTCTTCATCAGGAATTTCTGTATCGAATTCTTCTTCCAATGCCATCACAAGCTCGACAGTGTCTAAAGAGTCTGCGCCTAAATCATCAACAAATGATGCTGCATTAGTGACTTGATCTTCGTTAACACCAAGTTGTTCAACAACAATACTCTTTACTCTTTCTTCAATACTGCTCATCGGTATATGTCCTCATTAAGTAACGCTAAATATAAGCAAAAATCAGTAAATTAATTTCATTACTAAGGCGCGAATTATAGCTAAAAAATCTATCCAGCGACAGATATTTTGATTTTATTCAGTAAAAAAATGTCAACTATTGCTAATCGATTGCTGGTTAAGCCATGTACATCCCACCATTTACATGAATAGTTGTTCCTGTCACATAGGCTGCTTCTGTGGATGCTAAGAATGCAACTGCTGCTGCAATTTCTTCTGGTTGACCCATACGACCAGCAGGAATCGATTGATTGATCGCTGATTTTTGGTCATCTGTTAAGGCGTTGGTCATATCAGTGGCAATAAACCCTGGCGCCACAGCATTAACGGTGATGCCACGAGTGGCAATTTCTTGCGCTAGAGATTTAGTGAAACCAACAACACCCGCT
>CALKZN010000063.1 GCA_938002995.1 uncultured Arenicellaceae bacterium
TTTAATAAATTTGTGAGGGGGTCTGTTATGGCTTGTTGCTGTAATTTTCGCTGTTGTTCATTGATGACATTAATAAAAATGCCGGAAAAAATGAAAACTAATAACATAGTTGCGGTTGCTCGAAAGGCAATGTATTCGTCTATATTCATCCATGCACTAGGGATGATTACCGTTAATAATACTCCATTTGCGATATAGGCCTTCTTCTCTGGAAGCATGCAATAAAAACCAAGAATTGCAGTATAAGCCCACAAGACACCAGTTATCCCTTTCATAAAAATTGCCACGGATATAAATATGATTATTACAGGCGCTAATAACCAGAAAGTAACCTTTGGATAGTAGACTTTATGTATGGTGATTGACCATGCATTAAACGTGAAAATCCCGACAATCACAGTGCTAGCCATACCGAGTAGGTGGCTGCCAATCCAGAAATTATAGATTGCGAAAGGTACAATGATAATGATTGCGACTATAGCTAATCGCGTAAGCATTTTCAGTGTAGGCTCCGCAGGCAATTTATAAAGATCTTCTTGTGTAAAGTTTTGCTTCACAAATTTATTCTTATTCTTCCTTTAGAAATTTAATTGTAACTTATTTATTTAAATCTTATATAGATTTAAGTAAGCTGGAAATCATTGCTTATTTGCGATAGCTTATACGGGGTATTTTTCTCACTGCTATATTTACCTTAGCTTAATGAATAAATAGTAGAGTAATTTATCTTATAAATAAAATAATGATTAGAGGAAGTTTCAGATGAATGCAATCAAACTATTATTGGTGACAATCACGTTAATGCTTTTAGTTGCCTGTGGCGGTGGTGGAAGCTCATCTGATTCAGCTGGTGGGGATTCTGGTGGTGGTACCGACGCAGGAGGCGCTGATGGTGGTGGTTCAAATCCTGATCCTATGCCAGATCCAAATGATTTGAGTGGGAGCTATAGTGGCTCTCAAAGCTTAGTCTTAAGTTTAGGTGGGATTAATGAAACTGCAAATATTGATGCAGATGTTACAGTGACAGGAAATAATATTTTGATAGATCCACTGTCTGCAAATGGTTCAATAGCCAATGATACATTCGTTGCTACTTCTAACAGAACAAGTACTCAAAGTGGTTTAACATGCCAGTTTTTGTTGACATATAGAGGCGATATCACACGTGAATCTCTCAGTGGTAATATCACGGGTACGGCTATTTGCAATCAATCGGGAACTAATCAAACTCTTGATGTGACAGGTACCGTTACAGCAAATAGAAGTTAAGTATTTGTTAACTCACACGCTTTGATATATGTTTCAAATATCATCAGACTTACAATACTTAATCGGAGTTAATAATGTATAAAAAAATCTCAACCTTCATCTTTTTGGTAGTTTCAATTATGACAATAAATTCAGCACAAGCCCTTGTCAGTGTCAAAAGCGCACATGATGTCAAAACAACAGCAGATCGACTGGAAAAAGTACTCAAAGCAAAAGGAATGACAATTTTTGCGCGAGTTGATCATGCAGCAGGAGCAAAAAAAGTTGATAAAGAATTACGTCCTACCGAATTGGTGATTTTTGGTAACCCGCAAGTAGGTACTTTGTTGATGCAGTGTGAACAGGCGATGGGTCTTGACCTTCCGCTAAAAGCATTGATTTGGGAAGATGCAGATGGCCAATCGTGGTTTTCTTATGATAGCCCGGAATTTTTAAAGACTAAGCATGATGTCAAAGGTTGTGATCCAGTGTTTGAGAAAGTAAAAGGTGCTTTAGGTAACTTTGCTAAAGCAGCGACATCGGCTAACTAAATCGATTAGCCTATTTCTGTAACTTGTCTTCTTAGCTTTTAATTGATGGATGTTTGCAATGAATGTTCGTAAAAAAATAGTTGAGAAGATTAGCAGTGAAGCTGAAAGAAAAAGGCTCAATACCAAGCTTGCTAATTTGCAGGCGCGTAAAGTACAACTAATGAAAAAGTTAGGGCAGACTCGTCAACGTGAGTCTGCCAATACGCGAAAATCTGATCGTAAATTCCGTGAAAATAACGCAAGGGCAGTTTGCGCAAGGACTAAAAGGGCTGATAAAGCAATGCTAGGCACTGTTGATGCAATGATTCGTATGATTGAAAAAAAGCTGCGTAAATTGGCGTAATCTTATTTTTCTTTATTCATTCTAATTAACTTTGTCTATTTAAATAAGTCCATAAACTTTCTGCTTCATTAGATAGACGTTTGTTAGACCTAAAGATCAAAATATCTAAGTCTACCGAAAGAGCATCTCCGCCAACTTCTGTTAATACATTACGATCTAATTCTGAACGAACGCATATCTCAGGAACCCAACCAACCCCCATGCCTTGAATGGCCATTGCTTTAATCGATTCAGTCGCAGAATTTTCATATACGCAGGTGAAGGGGAATTCAGGGCAGGCATTATCAATGATGGAGTCGGTAATTTTTTTGGTTAAACTTCCCGCGGCATAGGCCAAATAGTTTGTTGGTTCGGGTTTCTCAATATTCAAAGGGTATATAGGTTTGCCTTTTTCATTAGTTCCGCTGACTAGAATTAATTTATCTGACGCTAAGCGCTTTGATAAAAAATCGGTTGGATCTAACAGATAAGGAACATATGAATTTGAATATGTCATCATAAATTCTGCTTGTCCAGACTTGAGAATTTCAATGCAGTCATAGACATTATTGCTGTTCACTGAAGAATGAATGACGCCATAATCTTTGTGAATTTCAGTCATCCATTCTGCAAAAAAATTGATAACCACTGTATGCAAAGCAGTGAAGCGAACGAAATTATGTCTGATTTTATCTCGTTCTTGGCATTCATCACGAACTCGATATAAGTCATTCATGAAGTCTTGAGAGGCAGCACGGAAATGTTTGCCTTCATCGGTGAGTGAGAATGGATGCACATTTCTATCGACTAAAGGTACACCAATCCATTGCTCAAGAGAGGCAATTCTTCTGCTGAATGCCGGTTGGCTGATATTACGTTCACTTGATGCAACGGTGAAATTTTTAGCTGAGGCCAATTGCAGAAAATCAGCAATCCATTCAATATCCATAATTCAGTACCTAATCATTATTTAGGCATGCATTATGCATAATTTGCATGGAGATTCCCCTCTTAGATCAGTAAATATCTTGGTTTATGTTATTAATTTTTAATTCCTTTTACTTCTTTTATACTAATGACACATCAAGTTATTAAAGCTGCTAAATGGCTTCTTCTTAAGTATTTTTATATGAGAGTTATCGATTCCCCCAAATTTTAGCAACAGCTCTATCGTTGCCGAGACTGCCTATAACTAGGCATAACACACCTACTGTTAGGAAAACTAGGCTTGGTATTAAGTAAGCAATATCTTCTAAAGCAAGCGTGAAGTAAATGAATATGACTCCGCTGCCTAAGCCTGAAAATAATACACCGATAACAATCAATATTTTTCTGCCTAAAGGGTTGTGGTGAAATTCTTCTTCACCTTTTTCAAGGGGGGTGAGTACGAATGAGAAAAGTGAACGTAATAGTGTTTTCATTAGTTTTTGCACATGTGTATTTGATCTAGTATGTAAATCAGCGTCATGTTTGTTGATAGCTGTTCTATAATATGAGCTTCATGATTTGAACAATGAATAATATAGTGACTATGAGTGATAAAAAAGACAAACTCAAAAAACAAGAGAAAAAGAAAGTGAAAGATAAAGATACATGCACTCCAAATCCGACAACTAGAACAATTGCTATGCCTGGAGATACCAACCCTTCAGGAGATATTTTTGGTGGTTGGGTCTTGTCACAAATGGATATTGCAGCTGGTATTTGTGCAGGGCAGCGTGCTCAAGGTCGAGTAGTGACCGCTTCTGTTGATGCAATGAGCTTTATTCGTCCGGTGAAAGTTGGAGATGTATTAGGTGTGTATACCAGAATTAAAAGGATAGGTAATACTTCCATGGATATTCATGTTGAAGCATGGGTAAGGCGAGATAAAATTGGTATTCGAGAGCAGGTGACCGAAGGAGTTTTTACCTTTGTTGCTGTCAGTGAAGAGGGCGATCCACGTTCTATACCATCAATTGACGATATTCCAGAATATGTTAGTGAGAAATTTGGAAATTATTAAAAATTAGATGTACGCATTTTTCATTCATTGTCGCGAAAGCGCTAATGCTCATTGTTAAAGTGCAGAATAAACTAAAAAAGCCCGCTACTAATCATATAATTAGTAGCGGGCTTTTTTATAAAAACTATATATTAAGAAAGCTTTAAATATTTTTTCTACTTTCGTCTTCTCTTTTAAAGAGCACCTATAAATGCATCAGCGATGATTTGTTGGCCTTCATTATTGGGGTGAAAGCGGTCAGCTTGAAATAGAGCAGCATTATTGCCAAAAGCGCCTTCAACTTCTGCAATTGGTACTCCCAGAGTTCGGTAAGCTGCTGATAATTGTCTAGCTCTACTAGCTTCTGCTGAGCTGCGAAGAATTGGTGGGATTGTAGCTACAACAATGGACACTCCAGCAGCTTGTGTTTCTTGAACGATTTGTCTCATGCTTCTAAAAGCACTATCGATAGAACCATTGCTTGCATCATTGGTGCCTAGCATAATGATGACATGGGAGGGGTTGAACTGAGCAATACCTGAACTAACAAGTTGAACGCTCCCTCTTGCTTGTCGGCCATTTTGACTAGCATTAACGACATTAACTCCACTATCATTTTGTACTAAACGTGGCCATGGGTTTACTCCTCCAAAGCCGTTACCAATGCTGTCACCGATAGCAAGAATGCTTGTTACATTTGATGACACTGATGAATTTGTACCTCCACCACCACAAGCAACAATGAAAATAGCAAGAAGGGCTGGAATGAATAAAAGCTTTGATTTTCTCATAGTTATGTTTTATTTATGTAAGTGAAATCCTTAGGCGCGCGATTTTAACACTTATTTTTTCGTAGCGTAAAAAAATCATGTTAAAAGTGTTAACTTTCATTACAGAAATACCCGCCTTTACTAGTTATTATATAAAGGCAGTTTTTAATTAAATATTTCGCTGACAATAACTGATAGAAGATATGACTAAAAATAAAATAAAACAAATGGTTGAGACAATTCGTTGCACTAATGATCTAAGTCTTTTTGAAAAGCTATTATTGAAAAATGAAATTACTCAAACGAATGCTTGGATTCAAAAAGAAGCGAAAAAAAGCCCGATGAGTATTCGTAGGCACTTATTGTCGACCTCTGTCAGGTTAACTGAAAATATGTCTCCAGAAGTCCATGCTATGGCGAATGATTGTATTGAACGGCTAGGCGTTGAGTTGCCTTTGGAGTTATATGTTTATTCAAGTCCTCAATTTAATGCTGCGTGTTTTAAGCCTGAGCAAGAACGACTATATGTGATGCTGTCATCTAGCTTATTAGAAGGCTTTACTCAACAGGAATTAAAATATGTGATAGGTCATGAGTTAGGGCATCATATATATAGGCATCATGAAATACCTATTGGTTATTTATTAAAAGGGGAACAAAGACCAAACCCAAAAATGACCTTAGAATTGTTTGCATGGTCTCGTTATGCAGAAATTTCTGCAGACAGAGCAGGTGCTTATTGTGCAGAAAATTTTCAAGCTGTGGCGTCTGCATTATTTAAACTGTCTTCAGGTTTAACGACAAATTTAATTAACTTTGATTTAAATGATTTTTTGCAACAAGTAGATGAAATGCAAGTTGTTGATGCAGAACCAGGAGAGGGTGCGCCTATGGGGGATTGGTTTTCAACACACCCTTTTAGTCCTTTACGCGTTAAAGCATTAGATTTTTTTCATCAATCAGAGCTAATGCAAGAAGTTGGGTTATCAAGCCAGGATTTGGAAGCTCAAGTACAAAGTCTAATGGGTTTGATGGAGCCAAGTTATGTTGAAGGTAAAACTGAGTCTGCTGAAGCGATGCGCCGCTTATTGTTCTCTGGCGCAATTTCTATTGCATCGGCAAGTGGTGGTATTTCAGAAGCTGAAAAGAAAGTTTTTGAAGAGTTCTTTGGTGAGTATTCATTTAATGATGAATTGAATATAGAAAAACTTATTGCATCAATTGATTATCGAGCCGAAAAAGTTAAGAATTTGACAAGTCATTCTCAAAAGTACCAATTAATTCGAGACCTTATTTTAATTGCTAAAGCAGATAATCGTGTTTCTAAAAAAGAACGAGAAGTCTTAACCGATATAACAATTAAGATAGGTTTAACAGCGGAGGATGTAGAAGTTGCTTTATCCGCAGAGTATGAGTTGGACTAAACGTGAATCTGTTAAGTTATATACAAGTATTTGTTATTAAGTGTTTGTATATAACTATAGATATCAAGGGGTAAATTATTTTTGGCAGTCTATCTTAAAATTATGAAAATTTTGTAGCTTCGAATCGTCGAAAGCTGCCAACAACAACTCCCCAAATCACAAGTTGAGATTCTTCGCGGATGATGATTTCTGCGTAATCTGGGTTTTCTGGTAGTAATTTCAATAGATCGCCTCGCCGATATAGGCGCTTGACTGTCAACTCTCCATCTAGTGCCGCAATTACAATCTTATTGTGTGTTGCGCGTTCTGATCGATCAACGATTAATATGTCGTCTGGCAAGATGCCTGCATCGCGCATTGACATACCTTGTACTTTTAGCATAAATGTTGAGTTGGGTTTTTGAACTAAATAATCATTTAAATCAATTGAATCATCTAGGTCGTCATTGGCATAAGAGGGTAATCCTGCAGCAACCTTGCTACTAAATAAGGGGAACTCTTGTTTGTTTGTATGCTCGTTTTCGTCAGCACTTCCGAGAAAGACAACATTACTATCGTGTTTTAGGTTCTCATGCTTTAGTTTATTGTTTGATGTGTTAACGGCTTCGCCTATTTTTGTATTGTATTCGTGTGCTATAAAATGCTTTATTTGCGTTACACTGCCTATAGGTACTCGAATCGCTTTGGTGGGTTCGCCGTATTTGCCGGTGCCTTTAGGCCTGCCTGAACCGTCACGTTTGCCGCCATGACTATTAATTGTAGGCGAATTTTTTGCTGATGATTTTGTTTGAATGGATTTATTATCCGATTTATTCGAGTCAGTCATGTCTTCACACCTATTTTATGTCTGGAATTTTCAAATTTTCGCTTCGGTAGATATTCTTGGTGATCGAAGTCAACAAGAATGAACGGTCAAAAACGTAGCTTTATAAGCTAAATATAAGCCTTTTGATTAATGTACAGAAATAGTTATGAATAGTCTATATAAAATGTCAAATTTTTTATTGCTGTAGCGTTACTTTATCTATTACAAATTAAAGATTGATTTTGCAAAGGTTTACGTGACAGGGTACACTGTCAAACATTAAACTTAGTTTAACTAAGCGTGTACATAAATTTTACCTATATCTATATTGCCGGAGGGTTTATCCATGGCTAAAAATTCAACTAAAAAAGGGTTGCTTAAGTATCAAGGCCTTGGGCTTTCACTATTAGTCTTGGTGACTTTGATTATTGGTTTGTTACTTATTAACTTCTTTAACTCAGCTACATTGCAGCAATCAGCGTTTATTACGATTAAAGCTACTCAACAAAATGGACTTGTGGAAGAGATTAATAATCAACTATTTCAAATTAACTCAAACTATCAGAAAGTACTTCCATACGATGAGAATAAAGCTCAACTGAAGAGTATTGTTAATTTATTTGGAGAGAACTTAAATGCTTTTGCTGATGGTGGAGATCTTGTTCAACTCAACCCTAACGGAACTGTTGCTTCTCGTACAAAGATTGAAGCAATTACCGGTGGTAAGATTGAAAGAGAGTTAAAAGAAGCCAAACAACTTTGGAGTGACTACCAAAAAGCACTTGATCCAATTTTTGCTAAATCTCAAAACACTCAAAGTGAGTTAATCGAAGCACGAGATATTGCTGAAGATAATTCTGATAATCTACAAAGCTTGATGGATGGTTTGCTAGCTGAGATTCAAACCAGAAATGACAAGTTATTGTTTGATCTAGAGTCATTCCAAATTCTAGGGATTATGATCACGATTTTTATGTTCCTTTGGACGATTTTTGTAACGGTACGTAATTTACTCGCTAATGACAGACAGGTTGATCGAGCTCAACAGGAAACACAAGGTATTTTAAGTACTGTAAAAGAGGGTTTATTTCTTCTGGATACAGACTTAATAATTAGTGAACAGCATTCAAATGAAATGTTGGAAATTTTTGAGACAGACACTATCGCGGGTCTAGAGTTCTCTAGTTTGATCAATTCTGTTATTGGTACATCTGAAATGAGTACAGTAGAAGAATTCGTGAAATTGCTATTTGATGAACATGTTATTGAAGACTTGATTGGTAGTTTGAATCCGCTGGATAAAATTGAAGTTGATTTTGACAAAGCAGATGGTACAACACAGAAGAAGTATTTGAACTTTGCTTTTTTTCGTGTAGTACGTGAAGGAGAAATTGACGAGATTTTGGTATCAGTGCGAGACATTACTGCTCGAGTTTTACTAGAACAAGAGCTTGAAAGCACAAAAGAACAGGGTGAGCAGCAAGTTGAAATGTTGGTGTCATTTTTACATGCTGATCCAAAAATGTTACGTAACTTCTTGATGGATTCAAGAGAGTCACTAACCGAAGTTAATAGTATTTTAAAAGATCCCGTTACGGATAAGGCTGATTTAAAAGCTAAGATCGATAAAATGTTTATTTCGGTTCATAGAATGAAAGGTGAAGCATCATCGATGAATTTCGACGCATTTGCTGAACGTGCTCATGAATTCGAAACAGACTTAAGTGATTTGAAGAAAGTAACGAATATTAAAGGTATCGACTTTTTACCATTAGCAATTCGTTTAGATAGATTGATTTCTTATACTGATACATTGAATGAACTATCTAGCCGTTTGCAATCAGGTCAAGCGCTTGATGTATCAATAGGTGAAGGTGAAACAACTATTATGTCGCCCTCTTTTGATCAAAATAAAAAGAGTCAGTGGAAGCACTTACATGATTTGGTTAAAAACGTTGCTGAAGATAGTGGCAAAAAGGTTCATTTTATCCCTTCCGGTTTGGTTGAAAGTGAGCTAACCGATGTTCAGGAAAAAATGGTTAAAGATGTCAGTATTCAATTGCTAAGAAACTCAATTGTGCATGGTATTGAAAAACCTGATGTTCGTAAGCAGCGACGTAAAGATAGTCATGGTCGAATTGATTTGCGTTTAGCATCACTGCCAGATGGTTCAGTTGAGCTTGTCGTTCGAGACGATGGTAATGGTCTAGACATCCAATCGATCAAAAAACGTATTGTTGAAAAAGGTTTAGCAAAACCAGAAGATGTGAAAGGTTGGAGTGACCAAAAGGTTGTAAGTATGGCTTTCTCTACAGGCTTCTCAACTTCTGAAGAAACTAATATGCATGCTGGTCGTGGTGTTGGTCTTGATATTATTCGCGATAGTGTGAAAAAAATTGGTGGTCAACTACGTCTTCGTCAATCAGCAGGCAAATATTGTCAATTTGAAATTACACTACCAGGCAAAGCCGCCTAAGTGTGATTGAATATAATTTCTTAGGAGAAACAAATGGCTAGATTATTGATTGTTGATGACTCAAATGTCATTCGTTCTCGTATTGAGCGCATTTATGAAGGCGATTCAAACGTAATAATTGCAGGTAAGGCATCAAACGGGCATGAAGCAGTTGAATTTGTTAACACTGAAAGACCTGATATTGTTACTATGGACTTGACCATGCCAGAAATGGATGGAATTGCCTGTATTACCGAAATAATGGCGATTGATGATTCAATCAAAATTCTTGTTGTATCAGCCTTATCAGATAAAGCGACGGGTATTCAAGCCCTTAGCAAGGGCGCACGTGGCTTTTTATGCAAACCATTTACAGATGTTGAATTAAGAGGCGCGCTAGAAAAGCTTAACATGAGCAAAACCAGAGGCGACAAATAAAGGTCGCCTCAAAATTTGGGAAAAGAAAATGAATGAAGAATTTGTAAATGTTTTTGTCGAAGGCATGATGCGTTATTTAGGTCATTTACCAGATGTCTCTGCAGTTGTGGGTACTCCTTATCTTATGGATACTGATGATCCAGTACACTATGATATTACTGGCATTATTGGTATTTCAGGCGAGAGAAAAGGTTGTGTATATTTTACTGCACCACGTGTTTTCTTATCTCATTTATTGGCAACACAAGGCGAGACTGATTTATCTGATGATAACTTACTTGATTTGTCTGGTGAAATTGCTAATACAATTGCAGGTAATGCGCGTTCTGATTTTGGTAAGAATTTTCAAATTTCAGTTCCATTGGTTGTAGAGGGTTTACCTACAGGTGTTCATTTACCTGCTGGGGTACGCTCTTTCGCTATTCCAATTTCATGGCGTAATTACACACCACTTTTAGTTGTTGCATTAGAGCAAAAGAACTAAGACGATTGGTGCTGATATAGTATTAAAAAAGGCTCCTGCTATTAATTTAGCAGGAGCCTTTTTGCTTGTGTCTTCTTTTGTTTAGATAAACGCTATAGATGAAAAAATTTTACCACCAAAATTTATTCCATAATTGAGGGTTTGCCCAACTTTTAGGGTTAAACCAATCGGGTGTTCTTTTGTAAGAGTCAATATTGTATTGATAGAGAATGTAATTTTCTCCATCAATATCGTAGCTTGCGAATCGATTCAAACCAAAACCAAGTAACTCATTTTCACTCCATTCGCTGTCCGATAATTGGGCTAGTAAAATAATTCTCGGTGTGCACAAGTCTCGTAATCTGCCAATGAGTTGTTCCGCGTTTAGTTTGTTGCGGGTTTCAATGGTTTCTCCGACAATGGCGATGTCATAGCGTTGCATGAACGCGGGATCGCTAATCTCTGTACATGCAGAAACACGTGTTAAAACATTGTTTTTTTGAATGACATTGCAATGTCCATGGTATTCGTCAGCAACGCTGAAAAGTGACTCACCGACGATTAAAATTTTTTCTGGGCAAACTGTTTCTAGCAAAGAAATAGCATCAAAAGTGATTTCATTAGGGTACTTCATGATCCAAATATTTTATTGGTGCAAACTACAGCATAAACAGGTTGATAGATAAACAAGCATACAGTACTCTCATTTTCAGTGATAAATTGATTGTAAAATAAATTCTGATGATAAACTCTCGAACATCAGAATAAAGCCCATAAAAAAGTATAAAACTAGATAACTATCTAGATGATTATGAAGTTGTCGCTATTTTATTTGTAGATGTAGGATTTTTTATTAATGACCGATTCAGTCGAGCAATTATCATTAGGTGAGTTTGCCGAACGCGCATATCTCAACTATTCCATGTATGTCATTTTGGATAGAGCCTTACCATTTATTGGTGATGGCCTTAAGCCTGTTCAACGTCGTATTGTATATGCGATGTCAGAGCTAGGCCTAAAATCAACAGCCAAATATAAGAAATCGGCAAGAACGGTAGGTGATGTTTTAGGTAAGTTTCATCCGCATGGAGACAGCGCTTGTTATGAAGCCATGGTGTTAATGGCACAGCCTTTTAGCTATCGCTACCCATTAATAGACGGTCAAGGTAACTGGGGTTCAACAGATGATCCTAAATCATTCGCAGCAATGCGATATACAGAATCAAAGCTTGCGCCATTTGCGCAAACGCTCCTTGATGAATTGAAGTATGGAACAGTAGATTGGGTACCAAATTTTGATGGCACCATGGATGAACCTAAATTCCTTCCAGCTCAAGTACCTAATATTTTATTAAATGGTGTGACGGGTATTGCTGTCGGAATGGCAACAGATATCCCTCCACACAATCTTAGTGAAGTGATTGATGCGACAATTCACATTATTGATAATCCTCGTGCAGATGTTGATGAGATCATGCAGTTTATTCAAGCGCCTGATTATCCAAATGAAGCTGAAATTATTACTCCACGCGAACAACTGATTGAGATATACCAGACGGGTAATGGTTCAGTACGTCAGCGTGCAGTATTTATCAAAGAAGATAATAATATTGTGATTACGTCACTGCCTTATCAAGCTTCAGGCTCAAAAATTCAAGAACAAGTCGCTGCGCAGATGTTAGCAAAGAAACTGCCAATGGTGACTGATATCCGTGATGAATCAGACCAAGATAGTCCCGTTCGGTTGGTGGTAGAGCCTCGTTCAAATCGAGTAGACATCTATCAGTTGATGAGTCATTTATTTGCAACGACTGATTTGGAAAAAAGCTTTCGCGTAAATCTAAATATGATTGGTTTAGATGGTAAGCCAAAAGTATTAGCGTTGAATAAGATCTTGTCAGAATGGGTGAAGTACCGTCTGACTACGGTCACTCGACGCTTGCAACATCGTTATGACAAAGTCAAAGAGCGTTTACATATTTTAGATGGATTGTTGATAGCTTATTTGAATATTGATGAACTAATCAAAATATTGCGATTTGAAGATGAACCAAAACCGATGATGATGGAAAGGTTTAATCTTTCTGATGAACAAGCTGAAGCTATTTTAGAATTAAAATTGCGCAGGTTGGCTAAGTTAGAAGAGTTTAAAATTCAATCTGAGCAAGATGAATTGCAAAAAGAAGCAGATAATTTGGAACTATTATTAGGTTCTAATGCACGTTTGCGAACACTAGTGAAAAAAGAATTACGTCAAGTTAAAGAGGACTTCGGTGACGCGAGAAGGTCACCTCTAGTTTCACGTGATGCTGCACAAGTGATTAGTGAAACTGATTTAATGCCCTCTGAAGCGATCACTGCAGTAGTTTCAGCACAAGGCTGGGTAAGAGCAGCTAAAGGTCATGATATTGATGCTAGTGAATTAAGTTACAAGTCGGGTGATAACTATTTACATTCCGTTAAAGGTCGAAGCAATCAAACACTTGTGCCTATTGACTCTACGGGAAGAACTTACGCCATACCAGCGCATTCTCTGCCTTCTGCAAGAGGTCAAGGTGAGCCATTATCGA
>CALKZN010000064.1 GCA_938002995.1 uncultured Arenicellaceae bacterium
AGAGTTTTTCAAATTCAGTATTGGAATTTTTCAACCAGATCAAGGGTGCATTTTCTTCGAGAAGCCTTAGATTGATATCCTTCATAATTTCAAAATGTGATTTCCAAGCCACTTGATCGTTTGCTTCGATGACCCATTCGGATTTAGTAGGCATATAGTATTGAGCCTTTGCGAAAGTGACATGCTTGTATTGTTGAATTCTCGTAAAGGCATCATGCCTGCGCCGCGGCCAGTGATCTTGACGGTATCTTTGTCTAGTATGGGCTTAATATGGATAAGAGAGTTCGCAGGTAAATCCAAGATTAGGCGTGAATATCTCAACATGAGTATGACATCTGGATGTTGGCTAGAAAAGGTTGCCCAATCAATTTCTTGTTCGAACATGAATGCAAGGCGAAAGATATCTACAAAGTTTGAAAGTTTAATGACTTGGTCACGAGCAAAAGCATGTACACATAGGTGTAACAATGTATCTTGAAGAGACAATGTTTTATAAGTGTTACCAGCAATGTCGATGTTGTATAAGCATGGCTTAACATCTGACCAGTGAAGTTGGGTGTTCAAGTCAAACGATAAGGCGTGTGTGTGGATTTCAAGGTCAATTCGGTGCTGACCTATGTTGATACTAAGTGCGGGCAGATGATGATGTTTTTTTAGATCATGACCAGTGAGTTCAGGGCCATAGAAGCCTTGAGCTAGGCACTCACGATAAAATAATTCTGTATGTTCCGAGGAACACATAATGTCAATATCAGACATGGCCCTCTCATAAGGGGATGGATATATTTGTGTGGCTAAAGCTGAGCCTTTTAGTAAGCAAAAATCGATAGGTTCAGTTGTTGTAGAAGTTTTTGTAGCCGCATTTTGAATGAGTTGGAGTGCTTGACAAATTGCTTCCCAACGTTGCGCATGTTTTGCAGTGCTGGCTTTTATCGTTAAATTTGCTGTCGTAGGAAACGAAATTGAATGATTGCGGAGTAATCGATGAGTTACGCCTGATAAACCATGATACTCCAGAAACATGACCAATTCAGTGGTATTTTTCGACCATTGTTTGATTGTTTCGACGCTCGAGTTTATGTGGGCGTCGGTTATCTTGCCATTGGAGTTTAAGGTATTTTCGGGTATTTGCAGGTCTGTTATGACGGCAGCAGTACAGACATTCCATAGCTTTGGGTCAAGATAGTTGGGGCATTGATCTAATGGTATAAATGTTTGGCTCATGCCTATTATTAAAGCAGCTCAGAGCGTATTTGAGCAAACAAGTTAGGTAATTGCTCATAACTTGCATAACGAAGTTCAAAGGCAGAAGTGTTTTGTGCCAATTGTTTTAAGGCGCTAGTGCCTAAATCGGGTAAATTGCGTGCGACCACGTTGTTTTTAAATAACTCGATCATGGTAAGTGCTGGTGAAAAAGGTGTTAACTCACCAGCCGATCCCGCATCGTATTTGGGGAAAATAATGGTATGAATTGGAGGAGGGTTGAGCAATTCACTTTGACGTTTATCGTGGTTTTTACTATTTTGAAAGTGTTGCTCTAATTCACGAAACGGTAAAGAGATAATACTGCGACCATACACCATTATGTCGTTTATAGGTGCGCCAAGCAGTTCTGTTGCAGCATCGAGCCCATGGGGCTTGATCATTAATGGTCGGACAAAAGGAGTGATATTGTTATCTGATGCATTCAGTAAAACGACTTCATCAGTATGATATTCGCAGCCTTGTGCCAACATGCCTAAGGTTGCTAGACTTTTGCCATTACCACTATTTCCAGGTAATAAAATTGAGTGGCCTTGGAATGAAACAAGTGCTGCATGGAGCACTAAATGATTCTGAATTGGGTTGAGTAAATCACGTTTGATATTATTCATCAGCACATTAGCCACTTCAACAAGGTCGCCTGAGGCTTCTGTGTGAAATAAGTTATCACCACAGTAGACGGTGATTCCTGTAGATTCTGATTGAACCTTGTAAGTGCTTATTGGCTCTTCTGAGGTATGAGGGCCTAAAAGGTCTTTGAATAACTGTTGAATAATATGGTTTACCTTATCAACTGAGCATGAGATGAGGGATGTTTTGTGCGCAAATGAAATAGTATGTTGTTGAACTGGAGTGTTCTCTGCATTGCTCATTGAATGTTAATAAGGTTAATTGAAGTTGTTTCAGATAAGCTGATGACACAATCATTTAACATTTCAGTCAATGCAGTGATGACTTGAGATTCAATGTCAGTTTCTTTTGGGTATTGGTTTTTTAAGTTATCAATCAATTCTGAAACCGATTGTTGTCCCTCACATAAACGCCAGATAAGCTGAGCTGTTTGATTGAAGTAAACTGCTTTTTCTTGGCTAACCGAAAATAGGATGATTTCACCATCTAGTTCAGTGAGCTCAAAGTCAGGATTTTTGATAGGCAAGCTGTTTAGGTTAATATCCATGCTATTAAAGAGTTTATTGTTATGTTTTCCCGATTTTTTATAATAATCAATGTTTCATAGTAATGAAATGTTTAATCCGAATGAAGCGCAATATTCTCGTTTTATTCGTATAAATATGGGAAAATGTTGGCCCTATTTTATTTTTGCCGCTATTAATTCTTACTGGAGTTGAGGGTGGTATTTTGAAAAGCGAGAGACGCCTGTGCCCGAAAACACTGTAAATAAATCTGCCAAAAAAGTCTTTATCAAAACCTTTGGTTGCCAAATGAATGAGTACGACTCCGATCGTATGATGGACTCATTGGGTGATAAGCATGGAATGGTGCAGACTAATGATGAATCTGAAGCAGACATGGTGTTGATGAATACTTGTTCTGTACGTGAAAAAGCGCAAGAAAAGGTATTTCACCAGCTGGGTCGTTGGCGCAAAATAAAAGAAAAAAATCCAGATTTAATCATTGGTGTCGGCGGTTGCGTTGCTAGTCAAGAAGGTGATGCAATTCGCAAACGTGCGCCTTATGTTGATATGATATTTGGCCCGCAAACTTTGCACCGTTTGCCTGAAATGTATGACGAAGTCGTCAAAGAGCAAAAACCACAAGTCGATATCTCATTTCCAGAAATGGAGAAGTTCGATAATTTGCCTAAACCAAAAGTTGATGGTGTGACCGCCTTTGTTTCTATCATGGAAGGTTGTAGTAAATACTGCTCATTCTGTGTGGTGCCATACACTCGTGGCGAAGAATTCTCGCGAGGTTTTGATGATGTGATTGCTGAAGTATTTGCCTTGGCTGAACAAGGTGTGCGTGAAGTGACATTGCTTGGTCAAAACGTGAATGGCTATCGTGGTGAAATGCATGATGGGTCGGAAGCTGATCTGGCGCTGTTAATTCGCTATGTTGCACAAATCGATGGTATTGATCGTATTCGTTTCACAACCTCACACCCTTTGGAGTTCAACGACAACTTAATTCAAGTGTATCGAGATGAACCAAAGCTTGCCAGTCATTTACATCTGCCAGTGCAAAGCGGTTCAGATAGTATTTTGAATGCTATGAAGCGCCGTTATACTGCGGAAGATTATTTAAAAATCATTCAAAAAATCAAAGCTGCACGGCCGAATATTAGCTTGTCATCAGATTTTATTATTGGCTTTCCGGGTGAAACTGATCAAGATTACGAAGACACGATGAGCCTGATTGAAGAAGTCGGCTATGACACTTCATTTAGTTTTATTTATAGCGACCGTCCTGGAACGCCTGCATCTGACTTGCCAGATGATGTCCCTATGGAAGTGAAAAAGGCCCGTTTAGCTCGATTGCAGAAAGTTATTATTGATAATGCCTTGAAAATTAGCCATTCAATGGTGGGCACTAAACAACGAATCTTAGTCGATCGCGTGGCTCGAAAAGGCAGTCAAATATCAGGTCGTACAGAGAATAATCGAGTCGTTAATTTTGACGGCCCTGAATCGTTAATCGGTGGTTTTGTTGATGTGGAAATTACCGAAGCACTGCCGAATTCTTTGCGTGGTAGGTTGGTAAGCTAAGTTGTTATTTGAATATTTTTGCTGCTTGTATAAGGCTTTTAATAGTAATCGCTAATCAAGTAACTGATATTTTTTTTGCCTTTGAATGTAATTTTTGCTTGGTTTTGTGGCATTTTTGGAGTTATGATAAAGCCATGAATCGAGACATTCGTTTATGAACGACATTATGTCTTTCACTCTGGAAGACCTGCCCAATGCGGCTATCCGAGAAATATGCGGATACCATCAGTCGCATCTAAAAATCATTGAAGAAGAGCTAGGTGTTCGCCTTACCCTTGTTGGTAGCAAAATAGCTATTCAAGGGGATAGCGAAGCTTCTGAAAAAGCTCGCCGAGTATTAAGCGTTTTAGCAAAACTCAAATCTTCTGCTCAAAAACAAAAGAATGGTAAAGGCCATGGTGGCTCAGAACCCATTGACGAAAAAACGATATATCAACAAGTACGAAATATGTCTTTAGATCCTGCTGAACAAGACCATCAAACTGCTGTCATTATTAAAACGCCATTGAAGCAGATTCGTGGCAAGACTCGAAATCAAAATGACTACCTCAATGAAGTCATGAAAAATGACATTATTTTTGGAGTAGGTCCAGCGGGGACAGGTAAAACCTATTTGGCGGTAGCTTGCGCGGTGCAAGCGCTTCTTAACGAGGATGTTGATCGTATTTTATTGGTTCGCCCAGTTGTTGAAGCGGGTGAAAATCTTGGTTTTTTACCAGGTGATATTGGTCAGAAAATTGATCCATATTTACGGCCTTTATATGACGCATTATATGATTTCTTGGGTTCTGAAAAAGTAGAACGCATGCTGGAAAATAAAGTCGTTGAATTAGCGCCATTGGCCTATATGCGTGGCCGAACACTGTCCAATGCTTTTGTTATTTTGGATGAAGCGCAAAATGCGACTGAAAATCAAATGAAAATGTTTTTGACACGTATTGGTTATGGCACTAAAGCGATCATCACTGGCGATATGAGCCAGGTGGATTTGCCGCGTGGCACCCAAACGGGTTTGCGCCAAGCAGTGTCGATTCTAGATCAGTTAAAAGGTGTGGCAATTTGTAAATTGACTGGCAAAGATATTGTTAGACATCCACTAGTGCAGCGTATTATTGAACGTTATGATGCGGGCGAAGAATGAACATACTCTTAAAAAATTTGCTATCTTTGTAAAGAAGCACTTTTAATATGTCTGAGCTAGATTCACTATTAGAAATTGAAGTGCAATTTGCGCTAGATGCTAGTGAAAAAATTACTGAAGAGCAATTAGGTATATGGGCAAAAACAGCCTTTAACTGCGTTCAAGAAGCAGACCCCAAAGTTGATGAAAATGTAGCTTATGAATGTGTTATTCGGATTGTTGATGAACATGAATCTCAGCAATTAAATCAAGGTTATCGCGATAAAGATAAACCGACGAATGTGCTATCGTTTGGCTATGATGATATAGAGGGTTATTTAGGTGACTTAGTAATTTGTATGCCAATTGTTGAACGCGAAGCTAGTGAACAAGAGAAAAACCTTGATGATCATTTCGCTCATATGGTTGTACATGGCACTTTGCATTTGCTTTGCTACGATCATGAAAATGATGCGGATGCAGAGAAAATGGAAGCCTTGGAGCGGAAAATTCTAGCGAAATTGGGCATTGCCAATCCCTATGAACCAATTTAAGCTAAGATACTGCTGAAAAGTTTTTAGACATGAGATATAAAACGTATAAAACTAATGGAAAATCAACACTCCGAGACTGAAAAGCCTCCGTCGAGTTTATTTACTCGAACTGTCAATTTCTTGTATGAGCGATTTGGAACACGATTGCTCAAGAACAAAAAGGAACTCATCACAATTTTTGATGAGGCGCAAGAAAGTGGGTTAATGGATGTGGAAGCTCGCGATACCATGCAGCGAGTGTTGCAAGTTTCTGATTTAAAAGTTCGCGATATTGCAATCCCTTTTGCACAGGTGGTAGTGGTTGAAAGCGACATGTCTTTGGATCAAACTTTGGATGTAATGGTCGAAAGTGCTCACTCACGTTTTCCTGTAATGAATTCTGAGAAAGACGCGGTAGTCGGTATTTTGTTGGCAAAAGAGATGCTGCGTTTCTTTGATCGTGAAGATGATGAAAGCTTCGATTTGTCAGAGCTTTTGCGCGAACCAGTTTTCGTGCCTGAAAGCAAAAGAGTGAATATATTGCTTGCTGAATTCCGACAAAAACGAAATCATATGGCGATTGTGATTGATGAATATGGCGCTGTTTCTGGTTTGGTGACAATTGAAGATGTATTAGAACAAATTGTCGGTGAAATTGATGACGAATATGACTTTGAAGACGATGAGCAGTCGATGATACGTAAATCTTCTCAAGAAGGTTATGTCATCAAAGCAGTACTCAATATAGAAGATTTTAATGAACATTTTAAATGTAACTTAACGCATGAACGTGCTGACACAATGGGTGGTCTTATTTCTCAAGAGTTGGGGCGAGTTCCTGAAGTAGGTGATACTTTTGAGTTGGATAAATTTCGCTTTGAAGTCATTAATGCTGATAGCCGCCGCGTTCATTTAGTTCGAGTATTTCCACAAGGGTAATGCTGTAAATTGGTGCAGTGTGTAAATCTGTCCTGACTTTTCCCCTCAGATTATTTTTATAATGAAATTATATTTTCTAGCGGCACTCGCGGGTGGTTTAACGGTTGCTTCATATGCGCCATTAGAATGGTGGTGGTTGATGCCATTGTGTATTGCAACACTTTATTATGTGTTGCAGGGCACTTCTTTAAAAGACTCCTATTCAAAGACATCGAGATTAAAAAATTCTTTTGGAACAGCATTCATATTTGGTCTGGCTCAGTTTGGTTTGGGCGCCTCATGGGTATATGTATCATTACAAACCTATGGCAATATGCCGGTTTGGATGGCAACTATTGCGGTATTTTTCTTTGTCGCAGCGTTAGCTTTTTTTACTGGCTTAGTCGGTTTGGTATTTGCATTACTAAGGTTTAAAAAGGCGATCTATTGGAATGCTCTGATTTTTACCGCGCTCTGGGTCATTTCTGAATGGTTAAGAAGTGTGGTTTTGACAGGTTTTCCTTGGCTTGATGTGGGTTATAGCCAGACAGCTCGATGGCTGTCTGCATATGCACCTATCGGCAGTGTCTATCTAGTCAGCTTTGTTTGTGTATTGTGCTCTGTTCTTGCTTTGTTGGTGATTCAGCATATTTCTGCATCTAAGGTGCGGTCAGTAGAAAGTTATTTGACAAAAAAAATCAGTGCAGCTGTTTTGGCTATTGCGACCATGGTTTTTGGTGGTGCATTGTTACAGACAGTGGAATGGAGCGAGGCCTCTGGAAAAACATATCAAATAGCAGTTGTGCAAGCCAATGTTGCAATCGAAAATAAGTGGGATAGAAAATTTCAAACAAAAATTATCGACGACTATTTACAACTAATTCAACAATATGAAGCGGATTTGGTGATATTGCCAGAAACGGCATTGCCGCTTTATTTGGATCAAACCAATGCTAATTTTTGGCAACAATTACGTGGCAAGAATAAGGCGCTTTTGTCAGGCGTAATAGAGCGAGATTTGAACACTAAGCAGATATACAATTCAGTGAATTTAGTCTGTGGGTCATCACAAAAAAATAATACTTTGATTCCGGGGCAATTTTATCAAGGCGAACAGGTGTATCGAAAACAACATCTAGTTCCTTTTGGGGAATACTTGCCATTACGTAGTTTGTTGAATTGGGTGTTAGATTATTTGCAAATACCAATGTCAGACTTTTCTGCTGGATCGGTAGATCAGGTTTTGGAATGTGATGGTATGCAAATTGGTTTGTCGATTTGCTATGAAGATGCGTTTACTTCTGGGGTGAGGCGCTCTTTGCCGCAAAAAAATCAAAATGGTGTGCTGATAAATATTAGCGAAGACGCCTGGTTTGGCGATTCATTGGCTCCGCATCAGCGTGTACAAATGGCTCAGATGCGTGCATTGGAATTGGCAAGGCCGATGCTAAGAAGTGCTAATTCTGGCCCATCGACCTATATCAATCATGTGGGTGAAGTGCAGGCAACGACAAAACAATTTGTGGCTGATAGTTTTTTAGTAGAGGTTCAGCCGCGCACGGGTGATACCCCTTTTGCATTATTTGGCTTGTGGATAATTGGCTTGTGCGCTGCCTTAGTACTGCTTGTTAGCACCTATCAATTTAGATACAGAAAACTTGATTATTAATGATAATTGAAGGCCTATTTTAGTAATCTTTACAATGTTTCTGTCTGCTTTTTATTAAGAGATTACCATTTTTCAGCATTTGCAAATTCCCAGTCGGTGCGCCAGTGTTCGGGGATAGTGCTGCTTTCTAGTAGACAGCCTGGAGCAATGCTTGGGTATAATTGATCATAAGTTTTTACATCAGTGCCCTGTACACGGCGATTAATATGCCGTGGTTTAAGTTGATCTAAACTATCCAAACCTGCCGCACCAAGTAACTCGACCAAATTCACGATTGTTTGATGATGAAAGTTGGCGACTCTCTGCGCTTTATCTGGCACAACCAAGCCTTTATTTCGTTCAGGGTTTTGTGTGGCAATTCCTGTAGGGCATTGGTCAGTGTTACAGCTACGCGCCTGAATGCAGCCTAGGGCTAGCATCATTCCTCTTGCAGAATTAACCATGTCAGCGCCTAAGGCTAAGGCTCTAAGAATATGAAAAGCGGAAAACATTTTTCCTGAAGCAATGATGCGAATGTCTTTTCTAAGCCCTACGCCAAGCAACGCGCTGTTCACGAAAATAAGCGCATCTTTGATAGGTGTACCCACTGAGTTGGTCATCTCTGTGGGAGCGGCACCAGTGCCACCTTCACCGCCATCTACAGTGATAAAGTCAGGCAAAATTTTAGTTTCCAGCATGGCTTTACAAATAGCTAGAAATTCATCATGACCGCCAATGCAGAGCTTGAAGCCTACAGGTTTGCCGCCAGATAATTCACGAAGCTGCTTAACAAATTCCAATAAACCTTTGGGCGTTGAAAAAGCAGGATGTGATGCTGGGGAGATCACGTCTTTTCCCATTGGTACATTGCGAATTTGAGCGATTTCTTCGGTTAATTTAGCAGCAGGAAGAATACCGCCATGTCCAGGTTTAGCACCTTGAGATAGCTTGATCTCAATCATTTTGACAACATCTTTTTGCGCATTTTGGGCGAACATCTCAGCATTGAAACTGCCATCATCATTTCGACAGCCGAAATAACCCGTGCCTATTTGCCAGACAAGGTCACCTCCGTGCTCTAAATGATAGGGACTCATACTCCCTTCGCCGGTATTATGAAAAAAACCACCGATTTTAGCGCCTTTATTCAGTGCTCGAATGGCATTTTTACTTAATGAACCATAACTCATCGCGGAAATATTTAGTGGTGATGCCATATAAGGTTTCTGGCATTGTTCGTTACCCACTTTAATTCTTAAATTAGACGTATCTAAGTGTTTGGGTTGTAGTGAGTGATTCACCCATTCATAGCCTGCTTTGTTTACATTGAAAATAGTTCCAAAAGGGCGGGTATCACGGTCATTTTTTGCACGCTGATAGATAAGAGACCGATACTCTCTTGGAATAGGCGTTTCATCAGTGTCAGATTCTACAAAGTATTGTTGGATTTCTTTGCGAAAAGACTCTAAGAAATAACGAACATGGCCAAGCACGGGATACAGTCGTAAGATTGTTCTCTTGGTTTGGGTTATATCGCGGATGCCTACGATAATAATGGGTATCAAGACCAAAAAAGCGCAAAGAAAAGGCGGCCAGAAATAAGCTATGGCAAGCGTGATAAACGGAGATACACTTGCGAAAATGATAAATTTTTGTCTTAAGATCATCATGATTTTTTTATTATTTTGTTCTAAACTATATTATGCGTAGAGCTCAGGATAGTATGACCTTGGTCAGTATTAAATTATGACAACGGAAATAAATGTAAGCATTTTTGCTAATTTGGGGTCTAAATAAAAGAATTAAAGGTAATCCTTTAGGGCTTGCCTACGGGTAAGTAGCATAAATTTTTTTACGCACAGTTGTTAATTTATGCAAACACAATTGATAAAAGAGGTTTCAAATGAAAAAAGTTTTAGGGTCATTACTTGTTCTTAGCGCACTAGGAACATTGAGCAGTCCTGCATATGCCGCATGTGCATTGCCTGAAGGTAAGAAAGTTGCGGATCTTTCTCAAGAAGAATTAAATGCTCACTATGAGTGTTCTCGTGATGAATTGGTAAAGTCTTACCAAAAGAAAGGCAATGAACTTGCACTGGAATATACTAAATGGAAAGCGGTTGCCACGGGTCCTGCAAAACCAGGTGTGCATAGTAATCGTTATTTAATGACGTACGTCAATCCAATTGGTTATGACTTATATGTTCAATATAAGATTGGCCCTGATGTTGAATTTCCAATTGGCACAATTGCTGCCAAAGAAAGTTATAAAATCAAAGGTAATGGCAAACTTAAAAAAGGTCCATTATTGGTGATGACAAAAGTCGGCAATGACAAAGCGCCTAAAACAGATGGCTGGTTATATTCTGGTGTGAAAGCTAGTGGCGCGACGTTTAAAGTTAGCCAAAAATTCTGCCATAACTGTCATCAAGCATATACTCCTATTCAGGATTCATTGGGTTACCCAGTGGAGTCAGTTCGTTTGAAGTAGTAAACACTTTCAATAGCTGACATAAAAAAGCAGAGCGTTAGCTCTGCTTTTTTTGTGGAATTTTGTAAGAAAAAAATACTAAACCATACGTTTTAAACGGTTTCTGGTTCTGACATAGTCAGGTGAACAGTCGAACGCCATAAGCGTGTCGAACGTGAACCAGTTCGACAATATAAGTGAATTTTTTTACCGGTTTTGATGAAAGGCATCAACATGTCTCGATGGACATCATCAATATGATAGGACGAAAAGTCTAGTAATTCAGCTTCCATACCGTGCGCTTCAACTGCTTTTTTGATATCTGCATATTTTGGTTGATTTGGCTCTTCATCATCAGGGCGATTACACATGACAATATCTGCGCCATGAGAAGCGATTTCGGCAATATCATCGACAGTTATTTGATCAGAAACTGAAAATTGTTCGTTGAGTTGTTTATAAATCATGACGACCTCTTATTGTTTTTTGTTATGTTTATATTACTTTAAGTTTTATTGTGGCTCAATCGTTGTTTGCAGATGTTAATGACCGAGCATGGACAAATCTTGAAATCAATCTTGTTGGCTCTCGGTCATGTAAGTATGTCCTGTAAAAGAAACCTGATTGCACGCTTTGCTCTGATGATGATCATCAGTTATTGCTACTTTTCGTTTAATGCTCATGCCCAAGTTGAAGGTATTCAATATCATTGGGAAAAAAGTATAGATAAGCAGGGTGTTCGTGTTTTTAGTAGTAAAGTCTCTGGCTCTGCATATCGTGCTGTTAAAGCGGAAATGCTTATTGACGGAGAAGTCAGTAATTTGGTTGCTATGTTGGAAGATACGGATAACTGTTCAAATTGGGCTTCTTTATGTAAGGAGGCTTTAGTTGTCAAAGAAATTTCTGAGACAGAGTATTTTGTTTATATTCTTAATGCAGTCACGTTTCCAGTGGCAGATAGAGATTTGCTCGCCCATATCACATGGAGTCAAGATTCATCTTCTGGCAAGTTAACCATGAATAGTGAAGCGATTTCTCCTCATGCTGGGATAGATGTGCCAAAAAAGCGAGGAGTAGTAAGGTTGGAAAAAGCCTTAACACAATGGCATTTTACTTCCCAAGCCAATGGTAAAGTTTTGGTGCAAAGCTATGCACATATAGATCCTAACGGTGCTGTTCCAGCATGGATAGTCAATATGTTATCAATGCGAGCACCTTATCAGTCAATGATGAAGGTGCGTAAAATTATTCAATCAGGCATGTACGATAATGTAGTCACAAAATTGAAATTAATGTAGTGACGAAATTATTGATAATAATTGGATAATTTTATTTTAGTCTATCTGCGTGAAAGCGTATATGATCTTCAATAAATGACGCAATGAAGAAGTAACTATGATCATAACCTTGTTGTAAACGTAAGTTTAATGGTTGTTTTTTTGCTTCGCAGGCTACAGCAAATAATTCAGGATTTAGTTGGTCTTCAAGGAAGTCATCAGAAGAACCTTGGTCAATCAAAATTTCTCCACTTTTTTTGCCACTGAGTATCAATGCAGTAGCATCATATTCTTGCCATGTACCTTCATTGGCGCCGAGATATCCATTGAATGCTTTTTGTCCCCAAGCGCATTGAGTTGGTGCGCAAATGGGTGAGAAGGCTGAAATAGATTGATAAATATCCGGATGTTTTAAACCTAATGTTAATGCACCATGGCCACCCATGGAGTGTCCAGTAATGCCTTGGCGGTTAGCATCTATAGAAAAGTTTTTGATTATCAATGATTGTAATTCATCGACAATGTAAGAATACATCTGATAGTTTTTTGACCAAGGCTTTTGTGTCGCATCTATATAAAATCCTGCACCTGAACCGAAGTCATAATCATTATCTTCACCTTTGATGAATGTCTCTCTAGGGCTAGTGTCTGGCATGACAAGAGCAATGCCATGTTCGGCTGCGTATTTCTGTGCGCCAGCCTTAACGGTTGCGTTCTCCTCTGTGCATGTTAATCCAGACAGATACCAGAGAACGGGTACTTTTTCTGTTTCCGCTTGTTTAGGCAAAAAAATAGCAAAGCGCATTTCTGTTTTACAATATTCTGATTGTTGCTTATAAGTGGCCTGTCTTCCACCAAAACAACGGCTAATGCTGATGCGTTCTAATGTCATGCGATATCCTAGTAACCCTTAACTTTTTATTATTAAAAAAATAGTTTTAATCAAATAAAACAACACTTCGAATAGATTCACCTGCGTGCATCATATCAAAGCCTTTGTTTATATCTTCTAAGGGCATCGTGTGAGTGATTAAATCATCAATATTAATTTTTCCATCCATATACCAGTCGACAATCCTTGGAACATCAGTACGACCTTTAGCGCCGCCAAAAGCAGTGCCTTTCCATACGCGTCCTGTGACTAGCTGAAAAGGACGTGTACTAATTTCTTGGCCCGCACCGGCAACACCAATAATGATGCTTTCGCCCCAGCCTTTATGACAGCACTCAAGTGCCTGGCGCATCAAGGTTGGATTGCCGACACATTCGAAGCTGTAGTCCGCGCCGCCATCGGTTAAATCAACCAAATATTCAACCAAGTCACCACCCACTTCTTTTGGGTTGACGAAATGCGTCATGCCAAATTTTTCGGCCAATTCTTTTCGGTCAGGATTGATGTCTACACCAACAATTTTATTCGCGCCAACCATGCGTGCGCCTTGAAGAACATTCAAGCCAATGCCGCCCAGGCCGAAGACAACCACATTGTCACCTGGTTTAACTTTGGCAGTGTTGATGACTGCGCCTAAGCCAGTAGTCACACCGCAACCGATGTAACAGACTTTATCAAAAGGTGCATCTTCACGAATTTTAGCAACAGCAATTTCAGGAAGAACCGTGTAGTTAGAGAAAGTTGAGGTTCCCATATAATGGTGAATTTTTTCGCCATTGATAGAGAAGCGACTTGTTCCATCCGGCATCAAGCCTTGACCTTGCGTGGTTCTAATCGCTTGGCATAAATTTGTTTTGCCGCTAGTACAATAGTTACATTCGCGGCATTCAGGTGTGTAAAGAGGGATGACATGGTCGCCTTTTTTAAGACTTCTAACATCAGGGCCAACCTCAACCACAACTCCTGCACCTTCATGGCCAAGAATTGCTGGGAAAATACCTTCTGGATCAGCACCAGAACGAGTGAATTCATCGGTATGACAAATACCTGTGGCTTTGATTTCAATGAGTACTTCGCCAGCTCTTGGGCTGTCTAGTTGTACTGTTTCGATTTGTAATGGTTCACCTGCTTTGTAGGCAACTGCTGCTTTAGTATCCATCAATGGTCCCCGTGAATTCTTATGAGATTTTTATCTGTAGTTATTTGTTTATTATTTTTTGACACAGAATTTACCACAATCTCTGTGCAGGTGGTGGGTAGTCAATGCGTTTTCATGATTTCTTTTCTCTTGTAGTGATGCATTTCGAGGATGTTATGAAAAAGTAATTGACATTTTATTTTGTTTGCATAAGCTGTATACCTATCGGTAGGTAGATAAATTAGTATTTTCAAAATATAACCAGAGATAAACATGATGTTTGATATGAAGATAAGTAATTATTTTTAGCTTTATATATTTAACTTAAATTGTTCAACGAACAACCTTAAAAATAACAGGATAACACTATGAAAATTTATGACGTTCCAGGCTTCCCTAATCCAGCACGAGTACGTATTGCTTTGGCTGAAAAAAATGCCGCTGACAAAGTATCATTCCATGATGTTGATGTCATGGCCGGTGAACACCGCAACGCAACATTCTTAGCGAAAAACCCAGCGGGTGCAGTGCCAATTCTTGAACTGGATGATGGTACTTGTATTTCTGAATGTTCAGCTATCACAGAGTATATTGATCAATCATTTGACGGTATTTCATTAACGGGCTCAAACGCTAAAGATCGCGCAATGATTAATATGATGAATCGTCGTGCAGAATCAATGGTTCTTGATGCAGTCGGAGGTTATTTTCATCATGCTACTGATGGCTTAGGTCCAGACCTAGAGACTTATCAAAATGCTGACTGGGGTCAAAGACAGAAAGAAAAAGCGGCTGCGGGTATGAAATACTTCAATAATGTATTGGGCCAAAGCGACTATGTTTCTGGTTCTGATTTTTCTGCAGCAGATATCACATTATTTGCAGGTCTAGCCTTTGCAGACTTTGCTACAGTTGAGGTTCCAGCTGAGCTAAGTAATTTGCAAGCATGGCGTGCTAAAGTTGCAGCTCGTCCAAGCATTACGAGCTAATAAATTTTGAATTCTCAGGTTTTATGGTGCATTTTTTTACGATAAATACGTCGTAAAACCTGAATTTCGCACTAACATCAGTGTGAATAGTTTGTTGTAGGAGTTTAATGATGAAGATTAATGCTGAATTTGACCAACGTGTTGTTGTTCACAGTGCCTCTATGGATTGGATTGATTCGCCAATAGCAGGTGTGGCTCGTCGTCCTTTAGATCGTGTCGGTGGTGAAGTTGCTCGTGCAACTTCAATTGTGAGTTATGAACCAGGTAGTCAATTCTCACCGCATGTACATACTGGTGGCGAAGAATTTGTCGTATTGGAAGGCGTTTTTCAAGATGAACATGGTGATTTCCCAGTAGGTTCTTATATCCGCAACCCTCCACAATCAAGTCATACACCAAGTTCTGAACAGGGCTGTGTTATTTTTGTCAAATTATGGCAATTTACCCCTGAAGATCGTATTCATGTTCGTTTGAACTCAAATTTTATGCAGCCAGTACTGCATCGCGATTTGGATGGGGTTGCGGTCACGCCATTATATAAAGATGATTTTGAAGAAGTGGAAATTCAAGATTGGGATGCAAATACCGAGGCGGTTCTCGATGCACCTGATGGTATTGAAGTATTGGTACTTTCTGGAGAGTTTTCAGAAGCAGGTGATACTCTAGTCAAACAAAGTTGGTTACGTTTGCCTGTTGGCTCAACGCTAAAAGCGATTGCGGGTTCCCAAGGAGCAAAGGTTTGGATTAAAAGGCACAACCTTGTTCATGTGGATAAGCAAATAGATATTTTGACAGCTGTTTAAGTTGATTGATACTTGACTCTACATCCAATATCCTTGGATGTAGAGAAGAGAATAATAAATCAATATATTCAGAAAGAATGAAACAAGATAAAGAGCTCGCCATTTTAGAAACTGCAGAAGAGATGGTTCGTCAAGGTGGCTACAATTGCTTTAGTTTTCGCAATATAGCCACAGCCGTAGGTATTAAAAGCTCATCCGTACACTACCACTTTGCGACCAAAGAAGATCTAGGCGTAGCGGTCACTCAATATTATACCGATAAGTTTTTAGGCTCTTTGGGTGGCGATCCAGATCAATTAAAGGCACGTGGCGAAGATCCAATCACATCGTACGTGGCAGCTTTTAGAAGTGCGCTGTCTGAAGATAAAGGTATGTGTATGTGCGGCATGTTAGGTGCTGAAGCGGGTGATTTGCCAGAACGAATCGTCAATGAAATTCGGCAGTTCTTTCATCGCAATGTTGAATGGCTAGAGCAAGCCTATCGAGTAAAAGGCTGTGACGAAGCATTGGTGAAGAAAAAGGCTTTGCAAGCATTATCCTCCCTCGAAGGTGCCATGCTGATTAGTAATGCAAGCAATGACTTGTTGATATTTGATCTATCAACTGAGCATCTTCTCACCTAATTTTTTTAGCGTTCTCCTTCGGTTTCATTCTAGTGACTTAATCAATTTTTGATCAAAGAGAGGCAAACTCTCTGGGAATGAATAAATGAAAAACAATAAAGCAATCACTGTAGTGCTAGGCGCTGGCCCTGGCTTGGGTGAAACCCTCTGCCAAACATTTGTAGAAGCAGGCTATGCAGTGGTGGGTATTAACCGCAGCCAAAATGACACTGTCATTCCTGGCTGCGACATGCTGCAAGCAGATCTTAGTGATTCAGAGCAAGCAAAGAGCGTCTTGCAAAGTGTGTTGGATAAATATGGTGCGCCTGAAGTAGTCGTGCATAACACTGCTCAATTAGTGATCAAACCTTTTCTGGAAACAACTGAAGAGGACTACATGCAAAGCTTGCAGTCAACCAGTCAGACTTTGTTCGCGGCCATGCAAGCGCTTCTGCCTAGTATGGCAGCAGCAGGCAAGGGTGCCGTCATTGTTTCAGGTGCAACTGCGAGCATTCGAGGTGGTGCAAAGTTTTCTGCTTTCGCTTCGGCGAAGTTTGCATTACGAGGTTTGACGCAAGCACTTGCACGTGAGTTTCAACTTGCGGGGATACATGTTGCTCATGTGTTACTTGATGGCATCATTGATACTGCTAAAAGTCGTGAACTCCACAGCTTAGACCCTGCCAAAATGATGTTGCCTGAAGATATTGCTTCTCAGTATTTAGCCTTAGTGAATCAACCTAAGAGCACATGGACGCATGAACTTGATTTACGACCGAGTGTTGAAGGGTTCTGATGTCGCATAATGATGAAAAATACGAAGTAGTTATCGTTGGCGGTGGCATCAGTGGTTTACACACCGCACTTGAGCTCGCAAAACAAGGCATATCATTTCTATTGCTTGAAGCCCGTGAACGTCTAGGAGGGAGAATTTATTCGCCCTCTGGCAGTCAAAGCAAGGCAAATTTTGATATTGGTCCTTCTTGGTTTTGGCCGGGGCAGGCACATATCGAAGGTTTAGTAATGGAACTTGGCTTGCAAGATAAAGTCTTCGAACAATATCACCAAGGAGACTCTATCTATGAACCGATAGGCTCAGATATTATGGTTGGTGTGAACGGTATATCAATGCAAGGTTCTTATCGCGTCCAAGGTGGTTTGGGTACGATTATTGACGCCTTAACAACCCAAATTGTCGAATTGAGTAATGCCGATAGCTTGATGACGAATGCAAAAGCACAATCAATTAAACTCAGTGATAAGCTTGTTAATATATCGTTAGATAGTGGTGTTCAAATACTCACCGAAAAGGTTGTTTTAGCACTGCCTCCACGGGTGGCTATGCAAAAAATTGAATTTTCTCCTAGCTTGCCTGAAGAACGAAAAAATGAATTAAATAAGGTAGCTACGTGGATGGCTGGCCACGCCAAAATGGTTGCAATCTATGCCAAACCCTTTTGGAGGGAAGCAGGATTATCAGGCGATGTGATTAGCCAAAAAGGCCCGCTTTCAGAAGTTCATGATGCCACACCGATTGATTCTGATGTGTCATCACTGTTTGGTTTTTTCTCCACGCCACCACAGTATCGTGAGAAAGACAAAATAGAAGTTGATAAAAAAATTATTGAACAACTTGTACGCATATTTGGCGAGCAAGCAGCTACCCCTGTCGAAATCATTTATAAAGATTGGGCGAAAGATACGCTCACAGCAACAGCGCATGATCAATTGATTTCGAATCACCATCCAAGTAATTATTGGAGCACTAAGATAGAACCTGTCTTTAACAATCGTATTATCTGGTCAGGCACAGAAAGTGCAAACGGTCATTACAATGGTTATATTGAAGGAGCCATTATTGCTAGCAAAAATACATTATCTATGTTGTGAACCTATAGACAAAGAAAGCAAAATAGCTATAAACCTTAGTAAGCAGCGATGATAATCACTTCAACAAGCAATTCTGGGGATGCCAGTTTTGCTTCGCCACAAGCTCTTGCAGGTGCATGACCTTCTGGAACCCATGCATCCCATACTTTGTTCATTTCAGAGAAATCATCCATATCCGCTAACCATATAGTCGCTTGCAAAATATTTTCAGGCTTTGATCCAGCCTTTGCTAAAAGGTTTTCTACGCGCTGTAAACACTCACGAGTTTGATCTTGAATTGAGTCCCCTCGATTTCCTACTTGTCCACATAAATACACCACGTCATTGTGTTTCACAATTTTGCTCATACGTTGTCCAGTTTCAATTCTTTCTATCATTGGTTTTCCTCAAAGTGAGTGTAAATAAAAATTCTAATCTAGCTTTTATGATAATACTTATAAAAGAGGATAAATAACATTGAGTTAGAAAAAAATATTTTTAACAAACTTGTGAAGTATTATGTTTTAAAGGGCAGACCAAACCATTTGTATTAATCTTAAAGGTTTACTTGGATTTGAAACAAAGACAAGGATCACTGAATTTAGGTGTTACAGTAAACTTTTAGCTTAAATTAGATAGAATTATTAACGTTTTAATTTTAATAGTAAAAGATGACACGTGCTACCCGTAATTTAATTTCACGAGTAGCACGTTCTTAAT
>CALKZN010000065.1 GCA_938002995.1 uncultured Arenicellaceae bacterium
TATTAATCTTTTTTTCTTATTATATTCGTCACACTACACAACAAATACTAGATAACAAATCTATACCAACAAGACTATTGGTATTAAAGAGACAATTAAGCTTTTCATACAATTTTTTATATATAATTATTCAGCTTAAAATTATCCTCATCAAACAATTTCAAAATTAGGCTAAAAAGGCTTCTTCAATGTGGCACTTCAACAGTCATCCCTTTTTCGTTCAATCCATGAATGGAATCTTGTGCACGTATCGTGATTTTTTTAATATTGGCCGGAATAGTTACCGTCAAACTCCTTGTGAACGGTTGCTCATTGACGTGTGGGTGATGCAAAATACGCTCACCTAGCTCTTCTCCTGATTCATCAAAAACCAACCAAGCATTGGCATAATGTTTCCAGCCAGTATCTGCATGTTTTAACGTCGTGTCGATGCGATATTTGTTATTCCCTAAGGCGGAAATTTTTACATCTACCACTTCTGCTTGATTTGCTTGCGCAGAGATAACAACTAATAGTTGCAAAACACAAAATGCAAAGATGCTTACCAAAAAACGAGAAAAGGAATTATTATTTTTCATATAGGAGTCTCTTTGAACTTCAATTTTTTCAATTACTGTTTCTTCTTTGGAAACAATTAAATGCTACACATAAGGATTTTTAAACTGTAAATCAATTGCTGAATCGTAACCCGGTATCGTGATTTTATCAGTATCAATCTGAATCTCAGAGACATCAACTAAATTTTCACCAAAAGCATAAATTACACGATAATCACCGTGTCGAAAAGCCTGATCATACTCAGCCGATTGGGCCCGAGTCTTTTCAAGCTTGACCGCATAGTCACTTAATTGTTCATTGGAGTAACGTGTTTTCAACAAGTTTTCTACCGCTAAAGGCGACAAAATTACTGCTGTCGCATTATTACCTCCAAATCCTTTAGAATTCAAAAATGCTACTTGTGGGTCATCTATGCGTTGATCACTGATAGCAATATTCAAGCGCTCATCCATCACATCATCTGCGACTTTATCAATCGTTTTAATTCCTGGCACAATACCGTACTTAAACACGCCTAAAGTTGAAATCAGTTGATCGCCACTGGCAGGTGCCAAAGAATGACCAACATAGGATTTGATTCCACACACTGTCCAACTGTCGATATCAAAAGCTGCTGCTACCTTGTCCAAAATTTCAGATTCTGTCACCCGATTTTGTGGCGTACTTGAGCCATGCGCTTGAACAAAGCTATGTTTTTTAAGGGCCTCTTCTCCAACAATTTCTTTTGCGGCAGCAACTGCCTTAGCCATTGTGATGTAATTACCAGGGCCTGGGGATGAAATAGATTTCTTATAACCATCGGCATTCACAAACACATCACCGACTGCACCATGGATATCAGCGCCTAATTCTAAAGCAAGAGCATCATCCATTAAAATCACATATTGCGCTGCTTCAGCGATGGTAAAACCAGCATTTTCGCCAAATGGCCGACTGGTTCGACGACCATCAAAGGTTTCGGAGTTTTTATCAAGCTTACGGATATTATCATCTCGACCAAGCGCACTCATTGCATCAAAGCCTTCCATCACCTCTGGGGTGATTGGAGCTTCACTACAACCAACAATCACTACACGCCGACGACCAGACCGAATATCATCCATGCCCAAACGCAAGTTATATAAGAAGCTCGCACAGGCTCCTGTCATGCTTCCGGTAGAACCAACGCTACCAGAAATATATGCATTAATAAAATCCGCTGGCATTGAATTAAATCCCAACGCTAATTGCTTTGATGACACACGTTTGGCCTTCAAACGCGACTGCAACACACCACCAAAGCCATTATCGTCCATTTGCCCCAATAAGCTACTAGCATAAACAGCGATTTGATCAGGCGATATCGAATTTTTTACAGTTTCCCAATCAATACCCAAAGAATTTATTGCGTCAGCTGCTGCAAAAACAGTCAAGGCCAAACCACGTGGATGATAGCGAGAATTATAAGTCTCAGAAGGGTCAAAACCACTAGGTAATTGTCCTGCACTGCTCACAGCCATTTTTCGAAAGGAATCAACTTTGCCTGGCACCTCACCAGATACCGTCACTTTCACTTTTCGCTCATTGATTTTGGTGATCTGCCATGATTCTGGAATATCCGTTGGCAAATGTCGTGTCGGTAATTCAAACGAAATAGCATCGCCACTTTGCAAGTCTACTTCGCTATGACCCAAAACATTATCAGGGTTAAAATACTGTTGTTCAATTCGACGAATCAGCGTTCCTTCAAGAACAAGTTCACCAAATTCTCGCTCTATGTCAGCTAGATCATAGATTTTATCATTTGCATCTTTATAAGATTGTCCATCGGATGTAACGACACCCATCATTTGCGCTAAACCAGCAATCACCACCTGACGATCTTGATCATCAAGAGATTCGATAATCATTCGGCGATAGCCATGATGCGCTGAACTCCGCCCTGCTGCGTTAACCCCACCAAAACTTACTATTAAAGGAATTTGTGCCATTCGCTTTTTTGCCTATTCATTACATTGGTTATTTACAAAGGAGATTATAGGTCGGCAATTCGAATAAAATTAAAACAAAAAAGCCAAATATAGATACAAAAAGGCCAAAATTGCCTTATTATAACGTTACAATGAAAATTTCTTATATTTTAATCAAAGACATGCTTGCCACTAGTTTGACTTGGCCAACTGAAATGTGGGCTGCTGCCGAACAGTTCGCTAGAACTCAAAATATATCTAATGAAAAGATTCAAACGTGCACGATTTCGAATGAAGTAAAGCCTATTAAAACTCATGGCGGTTTAAGTTTTATACCCGAATCATGCTTCACAAAAGAGCCATATGATCAGAACTCTGAGATTAGCGAGAGCAAGGCAACTTATCAGTTTTCTAATGAACCCATTTTCGATCTAATCTATGTGCCTGCTTTATGGCGCAATCCTCACAAAATCATCCCACAATCAACAACACTAATTGCATGGCTGCAATATCAATACGAAAATGGCGCATTACTATGTGGTGTAGGCACAGGGGTTTGTTTGATTGCAGAAACCGGCTTACTCAATCACAAAGCAGCAACAACACATTGGTATTTCTTTGATCAGTTTAAAAAAAGTTACCCTGACATTGAATTAAAACGTCAGCATTTCATCACTGAAGCAGAGCCAATCTACTGCGCCGCCAGCATTAACTCATTAGCAGACTTGACCATACACTTCATTCAACGTTTTTATGGAAAAAAGGTAGCACAACATATAGAAAGGCATTTTTCTCACGAAATTAGACGTGCTTATGATCGCACCAGTTTCATCGACAAAAAAAATCAAAACCATCCTGATGAATCCATTTTACAAGCCCAACTCTGGATGAAAGATAACCTGTCTGATCTAATCATTGTGAAGAATCTTGCTGAAAATAATGACATGAGCACTCGCAACTTCACACGTCGTTTCCATGCGGCCACCGATATGACTCCCAATCAATATTTACAAAATATTCGTATCGACACTGCTCAAGACTTATTGCAATACTCCAATTTAAACATCGCTGAAATTGCCGAAAGAACAGGCTTTAATGATCTTAGTTATTTCGCCAAAATATTCAAAAAACAATGTTCTATATCTCCAAGGGAATACCGTAAAACAGTGCGCGCAAAACTATTTAGCCAAGCTTCTGAATAAGCATTTTCTCACTTCACATTTTTGTTTGTGGATGCGGGTAAAATAAGTCGTTATAATCCTTCACTCAAATCAATATAGATCAATACCTATATTGCTGGTTGCAATAACTTGATAGCATTATTTTATAAAATTGCTTTCTGTATTTATTGCAGTGTTATTTTTTTCAACGACTTTCTGACTTGATATAGGAGTGAATGAAAGTCAACGTAAGGCTAAAGCTCATGAAAATTATTGTTCCAATTAAACGTGTAGTTGACCCCTATGTCAGCATTCGAGTCAAAAGTGATGAGACTGGTGTTGATACTGGTGGCGTCAAAATGTCGATGAACCCATTTGATGAAATCGCTGTAGAAGAAGCTGTTCAGCTTTTAGAAGCAGGCACTGCCACAGAAGTTATCGCGGTTACTATTGCCGATTCAAGCAGTGATGAAACACTGCGCAGTGCATTAGCTATCGGCGCTGACCGAGCTATTCGCATTAATTGCGAGACTCCGCTACAACCTTTATCAATTGCTAAAGTTCTAAAAAACATTGTTGAAGCTGAAGGTGCTGGCTTGGTCATAATGGGTAAGCAAGCAATTGATAACGACAATAATCAAACAGGACAGATGCTTTCTGCGCTATTAGGTTGGTCACAAGGTACGTTTATTTCAGAGCAAACAATCGATGGAGATACGGTCAAAGTGACTCGTGAAATCGACAATGGCTTAGAAACACTCACCCTGAAATTACCTGCCGTGCTAACGACTGACTTGCGTCTTAACGAGCCACGCTACATCAAACTACCAAATATGATGAAAGCCAAGAAAAAGCCATTAGACACGAAAAACTTTGCCGATTATGGCATTGCTGACGACGCTATTACTGCTGGTTTTACCGTCCAGAAAGTACAAGAACCACCAACAAGAAAAGCAGGCATCATCGTTGATAGTGTTGCTGAACTTATTGAAAAGCTTCGTGATGAAGCCAACGTCATTTAGGAGTAGATCATGAGCGTATTAATTATTGCTGAACATAATAACAGCGAACTGAATTCATCTACTTTAAACACCATCACAGCAGGCACTGAGCTTGGCGATGTCGATGTATTGGTAGCAGGCGAAAATTGTGCTGATGTAGCCAATGCCGTTGCTGCAATTAACGGCGTCAACAAAGTACTTCATGCTGATGCTAGCCATTATGGTCATCATCTAGCAGAAGAACTCACGCCTTTAATATTAGGCTTAGCTGAAAACTATGAGCACATCTTAGCGCCAGCAACAAACTTTGGTAAGAACCTAGCGCCTCGTGTCGCTGCTTTATTGGATGTTGCACAAATTTCTGATATCACGGAGATTGTTTCTAGCAACACTTTCATTCGTCCAATCTATGCAGGTAACGCTCTAGCTACCGTGCAAGCATTGCATGCAAAGAAAGTCATCACTATTCGAACTGTTAGTTTTGAAGCAGCATCTGAAGGTGGTTCTGCTGGCGTTGAATCAATTTCAGCAGGTGAACAAGTTGGTTTATCAAGCTTCGAAGGTCAAGAACTTACAGTCTCTGAACGTCCAGATCTAGCGACAGCAAAAACGGTCGTCTCAGGCGGCCGTGGTTTAGGTAGTAAAGAAAATTTTGCAATTATCGAAGCATTGGCAGATAAGTTAGGTGCCGCTGTTGGCGCCTCACGTGCGGCCGTTGATGCTGGTTACATCACCAATGACAAACAAGTCGGACAAACTGGCGTTGTCGTTGCCCCTGACCTTTATATTGCTGTTGGCATTTCTGGTGCTGCACAACATATCGCAGGCATGAAGGACAGCAAAGTGATCGTTGCAATCAACAAAGACCCTGAAGCAGCAATCTTCAATTTTGCTGACTATGGTTTAGTCGCTGACTTATTCGATACTGTGCCAGAAATGACGAATAGCACCAAAATTTCATGAGCCAAAAATCAGAAAATGTTGTCTGGCAGCCGCAGTCGGTTACCAGACAACAGCGCGAAACTTTAAACAAACATCGTGGGGCTATTTTATGGTTTACCGGGCTTTCAGGGGCAGGCAAATCAACTGTTTCTGTTGCAGTGGAAGCAGCACTGCATGAGCGTGGAATTTTGACTATGGTCTTGGATGGCGACAATATTCGACATGGTCTTTGTTCAGACTTAGGTTTTAGCGAAACTGACCGCCAAGAGAATATTCGCCGTATTGGTGAAACGGCAAAACTCTTCATGGAATCAGGGGTTGTTATATTAACCGCTTTTATTTCACCATTCCGTTCAGATAGGCAAATTGCAAGAAGCCTCGTTCCTGAGGAAGATTTCAGTGAAGTTTATATTGAGTGCCCCCTTGAGGTTTGCGAACAACGTGATACCAAAGGTTTATATGCAAAGGCCAGAAAAGGAGAAATAAGTAGCTTCACAGGTATATCTTCTCCCTATGAAGAACCTGAAAATGCACAACTAACTCTCAATACCGATCAATTAAACATTAATGAATGTGTTGAACAAGTCATCGACTACTGCACTAAGAATGGCATTATCAACTAGCCTATTAATGCTTACAATAATATCTGAATGAACAGTATATTTTCATTAGCTTGAATCTTTAGTTTGTTTTTTTAATGGATTACACATCCAAGCTAAACTAAGCAATGCCATAACCCATACGATCACTGCTCCACTGGGCAAATCAAATACAGAAGACATAATCAACCCAATTGCATAAGAAGCAATACCAAATGCAATTGGGAAAAATATTTGTTTTTCTTTATTCAACTTTAGACTCGCTAAGGCTGGAATTATTAAGGTTGCGAAGACTAGATATACTCCAACTAATTGAACAGATTGCGTAATCGCTACAGCGAATAACAAATAAAACCATTTGGTTTTGAATAAGTTGCTATAGCTAATCGACATAAATAGAATAATTAGACCAATAATCATAGCAGGTATTAATTGCACCCACTCAACCCAAAGAATTTGCCCAACAAGCAAGTTTTGTAATTGTTCTCCTCCATGAGGGTTATTTGCGATCAATAACAAACTAGCAGTAGCTGCCAAAACAAATAATATACCTATCCCTGCCTCTTGATAATCAGCCAGGAAACGCTCAGTCACACTTAATAAAATTGCGCCTAACAAAGCACCTAAAAGTGCAAAGAATTGTATTTCCAGACCATGAGCTTCGAATCCAAAATAATTAGCGGCGATCAGGCCTAAACCAGCAAACTGGGCGATTGCTAAGTCAATAAAGATGATGCCTCGCGTGAGAACTTCTCGACCTAGAGGAACATGACTTAATAAAACGACGATACCTGCGGCAAAGGCTGGTAATAAAATTGAAAATTCCATGATATTTATCTTTAATAAATTGGCTCAAGGAACTAATGCATTAGCTAGTGAAGTGATTAATGATTCGTACCATGAAACAATTGCGTTTGGTTTTTCCCAATCTATCACGGTATATTGCAAAGCAAGTACAGACGTATTGGTTTTTTTACCAAGCCAGTTTGCCGCCTTTTTAGGCTGATATGAACCATAGGCAATTGCTCTAACAGGGTTTTCATTCAAGCTAGATACTAATTTTGCCAGATGTTTCGTCGTTGGAGGAACTCCTGGTTTAGGTTCCAATGTTGCGATTTGCTGGAGTCCCAACCAATCATTTAGGTATATCCAATTATTATGATGAACTACCCAACGTTTATTACGCAATGACTCGACCGTTGCTTTCATTCGTTCAAGCATTGCAGTCATATCTGACTTGAAAGATTGATTGTTGTTTCGGTAGCTCTCGCTGTTATCAGGGTCTATTTGAGCAAGTCGTTGAGTCACTAAATCCGCAATCAAGACCATTCGTCTAGGGTCTAAATGTACATGTGGGTTCCCAGCAGCATGTACATCACCCATAGATCGAGATACCTTTTCTAACTTACCTAGCAATTCAACATGATCGGCAGTCATGATATGACCAATTGCTTGGCTTTGAATTTTAGCGTTACCTGACTTTTTTAATAAAATAGGTAGCCAACCAATCTCTAATTCAGCTCCAGAACAAATCAACATATCTGCACGACGTGCTTTAGATATTAAACGAGGACGCGCTTGAATATGGTGTGGATCTTGAAGTGCAGTCGTAGCCGAATTGACCACAACATGATTTCCGCCTAATTGTTTTGCCAGAGCTGCCCATTCAGGTTCGCAAGCTAAGACGTTTATTGCTGCGAATGTTGAAGAGTTACTGGCGACTAAAATGGTCGCCAGTAAAAACTTAGATATAGAGCCTTTGAATATATTATTCATGATGTGATCTCGTTTTAGTATCTCTCTAGAAGATATGTGCGCCATGTGCGCCCAAACTAGTAGTGAATTGTAAGAACCATTGTGATTCCTCATTTTCGCTAGATTCATCGCGACTATATTGCAAACGAATGCGACTGAATTCGCTAGGAACCCATTCAGTCATTACACTATATCGAGTTGGTTTTATACCTTCATTTAGCAAACCTGCTTCTTCAAGCACGTCGATATCACTTCCAGTATTGTCACTGTCTAATCTATCGAATCGAATACCTGCTCTCCAATGAGGTGCAAATTTATAAATCCCTTGTACATAAAAACCGGATTGATCACCATTAATTGAAGTAGCTTCTAAAGGGTCGCTACCTTCTAGAATAACTTCGCCGTCTTCGTCTCTTTGGAAGTATTCAGCCTGAAGTATGAAGTGGCGGTTTTTAGGGTTGCCATTCGGGCTCCATTTGTAAACAGCATTCAATCCGATTGTTTTGCTATCTCCAGAAAATGCAGGGATTTCTTCCTCTCCCTCATCACCACCATGACCATGGCCCCCCGATTCACGGTCGATAACATCTGCTTGATGATAACTAAGGCCCACTTGCCAGCTACTACTGATATTGAAATCATCACCTAAATTTAAAAACAACACCTTTGAGCCTATTCCGTCAGAGCGTTCACCACCTGCAGGGAAGCCTGAACCTGCTAGGCCTTCAATACCGACCTCTAAAAATATATCTGTCGGTGCGACAAAGCTTAACCTTAAGCCATCATCAATATATTTAGCCCCCCAAAGACCTTGGTAAACTAATGGTGCATCGATGAAGTCCCATGCATGGTTATGTTGGCCATTAACACGACCAATACTTGGAAAAAAACGACCGGCTCTAGCGGTAAATCCATTACCAAGCCCTAAGGTTTCAATGTATGCTTCTTCTAACTCAACTTCAGTTTCACCGTCATGTTCTGCAATAGCAACCGTTAATTTTCCATGAAACTTGTCATCAACTTCTGCGCTAGCGCTAAGCTCTACATGCCCAAGTGAAAAACCTTCTTCTGGCAGTTCAGCCTCTCCGCCTAGACTAAAGCCCGGCAATTCATATTCTTCAGGATCATTGTCATAGCTGGCATATCGACCATCTAAAATGACGCTAAGTTGTGGATTAAATTTGTTGCTCTGTTGCTCTTTGGCAAATACGTTCGAGGTAAAAATACATAGTGTCGCGATACACGCGACTTGGTAGTGTAGTTTCATGGCTTATTCCTATTTGTACTAAAAAAATTGATATATGACAGAATATCTACCAAAACTGATTTGCTAGACCCATCAATGTCGTGACAAAAATGATCGCTTAGGCGTTCTTGAAACTCTGAGGAGGCCCGCGAATATGGAGGCGAATAATTTGCGAAGTTAGGGCAGGTTCATCTTCAATAAAAAATATCTGAGTGCTCGCTTTGTCAACAGGGAGTTGATCAAAATCATCACTCGCTAAAGGAGATTTATCAATTGATAACAGAATGTCACAAATCGATTCGTGCTCATGATGCGCATGTACAGCTGCATGAGATACAGCAATAGCTTGTATACTAATGAAGCTGACAAAGAACAGCAGTAATATAAATTTTGATCGACTCATCTTCGTAAAATTATTTATTGCCTGAATACATGCTATATAAAAACCAATTGATATAACTAAGATAGGCACAGCAAACTACCTGCCTAGATTTAAATAGTTTTTGAAAACTTGAGCTGGATTATAAACACATTAAGATATGTTACAACATATCATTTATAAAAAATCATTACGAACCCATCAAAATACTCGCCAAAACCTTGCTAGAAATAATGAAAGTGAACCCAAAGGAAAATGAGTAACACATACTGAAAATCTGTAGCCGTTCTACTTAAAAAACATATCAGCTATAATTCCATCCACGCAGTTTGAAAATCCTATTCACTTTTCCCAAAAAGGTTAATACATGCTTGGGTATTGCAGTAAGAGCAAGTAATAGGCATAAAAAAGGCGCTATCAAAGATAGCGCCTTTTTTATATTCAGCTTTAAAGCTTAGTGGTGATGTCCACCAGGACCATGAACATGACCATGTTCTAACTCTTCTTTAGATGCTTCACGCACCTCTTTGACAGACACTTCAAAATGCAAATCTTGGCCAGCTAAAGGATGATTGCCATCAACAGTAACCGTGGCGTCAGTCATTGCAGTCACCATAACAGGCACAGGGCCTTGCTCTGTTTCTGCTTGAAAACGCATGCCAACTTGGATGTCGCCTAAATCACCAAATGCTTCTTTTGGTACTTCTTGCACCAATTCTTCAATGCGTTCGCCATAACCGTCTGCACTTTTCACATGGACAGACAAATCATCACCAACCGCTTTACCTTCAAGCTCATTCTCTAAGCCAGTAATAATATTTTTTGCCCCATGCAGATAATGCATTGGTTCGCCATCAGCGGAAGAGTCAATTACTTCACCTTCTGAATTTTTTAAGGTGTAGTCAATTGCCACAACCGTATCTTTTGCAATGTTCATGAATATTCTCTTTGAATCAATAAAAACCGCATTCTACCAGTTTCTAAGCAGGGTGTTAACTGTCTCACAAACGATGACGAATTCTTCAATTTTGAAAATACAAGTACTGAGAGAATTTCCAATAATTCTTCCACCATAACTATGGTAATTGTGGATCTATCGAGCAACTTTTATTTACTGTAAATTGGATATTTAAGTCAATTAATTTGCGATTTCTATTCAAAAGTGAAATCACCGTAAAAGTGTATTTAACCAATCGAAGCACCATGACAAAAGGCGTTGCTGATGAAACAGTGCTTGAAGAACTCTGGCAAGGCAACCTTTGGAAAAAAGGTGAAAATGCTATAAAAGCGGCGGCTGAATTGAAAAGCTAATTCCTTTTCTCTTAGTGTCTAAGTTGGCGTTGATTGCCTCGTGCAGCTTCTCCTTGCAAGGATTTGACAGAAACCGCTCCGGCTCTCTTCAAACAAATGGGTAATGATTTCTGCCCAGAACGTTTGAAATCAGCCGTGATCGCTACTAACAAAGCACTTTCATCCACTTCCATCACTTCTGTACCAATATCAAACACCGCATCGAACAGCCTTAGCAAAGAAATTTTATGTGTCTGTTTGAGACGAGCAAATACCTCTTCGCTTAAACACATAAAGTTTTTAAAAGGTGAGTTATCAACTTCACCTTTCTCTAGCAATAAAGGCATGGACTCCCTAAATCGTCCCGAGTTTGCCAACATATCCCAAAAGCGCGCAAAGCGATTCATCTGCTGCATTTCTGCAAAACTGACATCACGCGTCGATAAAATATTGAAAGGCGGGTTCGGATTAAATCGCAATTCATACTCTTGCGCATGCCGGATAATCGGTGAACCTTTGAGTCTTTTCAGAATACCAACTTGTATCTCTTGCGGTCGCAGGCCATAAAGCTTATCAAAGCTTTGCGAGAAACTTTCCATGCCTTCACTGGGCAAACCAAAAATTAAATCTGTATGCAAATAAGCCGTTGTCTCTTTGCGCAACCACAGAATATTCTCTTCGGCTTTATCATTCTTTTGCCGTCTTGAAATCAACTTTTGCACTTCCGGATTAAACGTCTGAATGCCAATTTCAAATTGCAATCTTCCGGCAGGAAATTTTTGAATTGTCTCTTTTAAGGCATCAGGCAAATTATCAGGAATTAGCTCAAAGTGCAGAAACATGTCGTCGCCCATGCGCTCTAAAAAGAACTCCAAAATACGCAGGCTAATCTTGATGTTTAGGTTGAATGTTCGATCTACAAACTTGAATTGGCGAACTCCACGTTTATAAAGTGTATCCATTTCATCTAAGAACAAATCAATATCAAAAGGCCATGCTGTTTTATCTAAGGCAGACAAGCAAAATTCACACTTATACGGACAACCTCGTGATGCTTCAACATAGATCACACGGTTGCGAATGTCCTCGTCGGTATATAAATGATAAGGCGTTTTAATTTCACATAACTTAGGTTGTTCACCTTTAATGATTTTTTCTTCAGGGCGTTCGCCTGCAAGTAGTTTTCGGCAAAGTTCGCGCGCAGTGACATCACCCCAACCTGAAATCACATAATCCACCAGTTGAAAAATTGGCTGAGGCTCAACCTCATAACTCACTTCAGGGCCGCCCACGACAATCATCAAGTCAGGACGCAATGAACGCACAATCCCAAGCACTGCCTCTGTCTGAATTGTATTCCAGATATACACACTCATGATCAAAATTTGCGGTTCTAAGCTAAGCAATTGTTCGGCGATGTCTTCAGGCTTTGGTTCTAAGGTAAACTCAACAATTTCTGCCTCTTGTTCCAGCTCTTCCATGTTAGCCTTCAAATAACGCAAACCAAAAGACGAGTGGATATAACGTGCATTCAATGTTGAAAGCACGATTTTTACCGTCTTGTTTATTGCTGTTTTTTTTATCACTTTTTTTGATAGAGATGTCATTTAATGAACTCTTATGCGTCTACGCTTATTAGATCGTCCACAATACGCGCAACTGCGACTAAAGCAAAGCTTGCTGTGACTTGCATTGATGAACCAAGCCCACCCGCACACGATAAACTCGACGCGCCAGATTCCGTATTGTCTTTTGTTGTCATATCAGGTTTTTGCTTGGTGACACCGCCTGAACCATCTGCATAAACCGCTTGCTCATCAGAATAAACGCAAGGAATACCAAAAGACCTCTTAGGGTTACGCGCAAACTCATATTCTTGTCTTAATATTTTTTTCGTTTTTGCAAATAAGGCATCATGCTGCGTGCGACTCAAATCAACTTGTTTGATACGACTCGGGTCAGATTGTCCACCCGCACCCCCTACCGTCAAAATCGCTATATCATTTCGCTGACAATTCGCAATCATCTGCGCTTTGACACGGTAATTATCGATGCAATCCAACACATAATCGGCATCAGCTGGAATGATTTCTTGGGCATTCTTCACTGTGACAAAATCATCAACAATACTTACTCGACATTCAGGATTGATCTCCTCAATTCGTTCTTTCAACACTAGTGTTTTGTCCTTGCCAATGGTTGATGTCATCGCAGGCAATTGACGATTAATATTCGATTCAGACACCACATCCATATCTATCATGGTGATGTTGCCAATAGCATTACGAGCCAAAGCTTCAACCGCCCAACTGCCCACACCGCCGACGCCCACAACCACAACATGAGCCGCTTGCAAGCGTGCAAGACCTTGTGCCCCATATAAGGAGTTCAAACCATTAAAGCGTCGATTATGTTGTCTTTCATCAGCCATTTTTTCAGCGTTCTTTATTTAGGCACCCTATTGCGCTCTATTTCATAT
>CALKZN010000066.1 GCA_938002995.1 uncultured Arenicellaceae bacterium
GTTTTTATTATCAGGTTCAACATAAACAACGTCGGTGATTTTCAGTAAATTATTTAAGCTTGTAGGGGAATTCCCTACAACATCTGCAGAAATATGTTTTTTAGCCCATGAACTATTTTCAAGAGTAATGGTAATTTTTTGTTTATTGCGAGTGAGTAACGAGGCACTTTTTTTTGTAATATCAGTAACAACAGCAGGCAAAATGTTGCCGCTAGGCTGAATAGTTTGTAGCTCTTCCAACCAGTTTTCAGGTGGAATATCTTTAAAAGATTTGAGTGTTCCTCGAAAGCCATGGCGTTTATCGTAGTTAAGCAAGCTTTGTCTTAGCGCTTTATTTGCAGCATTTTGATTAAGCTGTTTGATGTGTGTGTAAACATCTAAGCCTTGCCAATAAGCTTTTTCTCCATATTTTTCTAATACTTTTTGACGAACCATTTCTGCTACATATGGCGCATTCACAGGTGTCTGAGCTGTTTGTCGTTTCGCTGTTAAAGGGGCAATAATGGATGCTTGGTATTCATTTTCAGAAATCCATTTATTGCTTAATAGCCTCTCAAGCACATAATTTCTTCTGAGTTCAGCACGTTCAGGATTACTAATAGGGTTATTTCGTGAAGGCGCTTTAGGCAGCCCAGCGAGCATTGCTTGTTCCGAGATGCTCAGTTCATCTAGTGATTTTCCATAATAAACATCAGCGGCAGCGGCAAAGCCATAAGAGCGATGGCCGAGAAAGATCTTGTTGAAGTATAAGTTGAGAATTTGACTTTTACTGAGTGTTGACTCGAGTTTGAGAGCAAGCATTATTTCTCGAATTTTTCGCGAATATGTTTGCTCTGAACTTAGGAAATAATTTCTTGCTACTTGTTGTGTAATTGTGCTGGCACCTTGCCTTGAACCGCTGCGATAATTATTAATAATTGCTCTGAGTATGCCTTTTAAATCGACACCAAAGTGAGAATAAAAATTACCATCTTCGCTAGCTAAAATAGCTTTGATTAGTTGTTCAGGTGCTTTTTCAATATCTACAGGTTTTCTACGTTCATCGCCAAATTCTGCAATCAATAATCCTTCTGAGCTAAATACGCGTAATGGGGTTTTTAACTGAATTGTCGATATTTTTTCAGTTGAAGGTAGATTTTTCTGAAGGATAAGAAAAACAAAGCTGACAAGTACAAGGCCAATAAAAATGAATTTTAAGCACCATAGCATTAGATGAAAAGCGATATTTGACTTAGAAAATCGAGGTGCTTTTTCTTCTTGAATGGTTTGTGATATGGAATCTGTCAAAATTGTCTCATTATTGGAGTAGAATGTAAGTATAGGTGCTGTTTTAGTCGTGCTCAATGAGCAAGAGTTAAATTTTAGACATATTTTTTTACGAATAACGAAGGAATTGCTTGACTAACGCTATACACTTCATTTAATTTAATAGGATAATAAGTTAAATTAGTGTTTTTGAGGGTGTTTTGAGTTTTTTCACAAGCAAATCTGGATCATATTTAGGGGTAGATATCGGCTCTAGCGCGGTTAAATGCGTAGAATTAGTCGGTTCTAGAACCTCTCCAAAAGTTAAGTCTTGGGGGATTGAGCCTTTAGAAGTAGGTACAATCGAAGAAGGCGCTATCGTGCAACAAGATAATGTAATCACATCATTGGATGCACTTTTGAACCGTTGCAGAATTAAAACTAAGAATGTAGCAGTTGCGATTAGTTCCTCTCATGCAATTACAAAAGTTGTGCCGATGCCAAGTGATTTGACTGAAGCTGACGTAGAAGACCAAGTTGAAATGGAAGCTTCTCATTTTGTCCCATATGCAATCGATGATGTGAATCTTGATTTTCAGCTTATGGGGCCATCATTAAATAACCCTGATAACGAACAAGATGTTTTAATTGCTGCATGCAGAACAGACATTGTTGATGATTATGTGAGCGTGATCCAAGAAGTTGGGCTGCATCCTAATGTTGTTGATATTGATACTTTTGCTATACAACGTCTATATGCAAATCAACGTGTCCCAAATTTATCTGATAAAAATACAAAAGCTGTTGCTGCTTTTGATATTGGAGTGAACACAACTAAAGTGGTTGTGTTTGAAGGTGAAGATATCATCTTTAGTCGGCAACAAAAGTTTGGCGGCTCACAACTTGTTAACTTGGTTCGACAAGAATATGGTTTGGGTGTCCCTGAAGCTTTAGCAGTTTTAGAATCTGAAAGCCCGCCTTCAGATATTGTAGAAAATGTTTTTCAACCATATATGTCTATGGCATCGAACGAGTTTAACCGTGCGCTACAATTTTTCTATTCTTCAAGCAAGCATGAAGCAGTATCGCAGGTATTATTTACTGGTGGCGTAGCAGGCATGCCTGGTTTCTCTGCTGCAATGAGCCAAATGATGAATATTCAAGCCCAAGATTTAATCGATTTTTCTCAATTTTCCGTACAAGGCAATCGTGGTGCGCTTGTCAGTAAAATGGGACGATTATCAGTTGCTACAGGCTTGGCTCTTCGTGGGCTTAGCAATTAAAACATAAAAAGAATTAAGATTGATATGAGCACAACTAATATTAATTTACTTCCTTGGAGAGAGGAACTAAAGCAAAAACGTAAAAAGCAACTTATAAATGCTATCCTTTTTGGTTGGGTAGTTGCTGGAGGCTTGGCTTATTTGATGGTTCTCTATTGGGATAACCGGATTGACTTTCAAAATAGTCGAAATGCCTATCTCGATACAGAAATTGCGAAATTAACGCAAACTATTAAAGAAATTGAAGACTTAAAGCAAAAGCGTAACAATATTGTTGATCGTATGGAGGTTATTCAAGAGCTTCAAGCTGATCGCGCACAAATTGTCCACGTTTTTGATGACTTAGTGAGAAAAATGCCTGAAGGAGTATTTTTAGACCAGTTAAATAAGAAAGGTAGTGCTATCAATATGAAAGGATTTGCCCAAGCAAATGCACGTGTTTCTTCGTTGATGAGAAATTTGGATGCTTCGACTTGGTTTAAAGGTCCACAATTGAAAATTGTGAAAAATTCTAATAAAAAAGGTTTGGAATTAAGTCAATTTAATTTGAAGGTTTCAGAAGAACGTAAGAAAGATTCGGAGGACAATTAATCATGAAAAATTTATTTGATGGTTGGTCCGATATAGATATAGCCGACCTAGATTCATGGCCTAATACTTTTAAGGTTTTTGGTGCATTTGTAATTGCTATTGCAATGATTTATGCAACTTATCATTTTAAAGTAATTGAACAGAGACAAACACTTCAAACTGCGGTTGCCAAAGAAGGCGCGTTGAAAAAAGAATTTGAAGAAAAGAAAGCCTTAGCAATTAATCTTGAGGCTTATAAAGCACAAAAAATTGAGGCTGAAAATATGTTTTCAGTTTTAAAAGAGCAATTGCCAAGCGAAACTGAGATTCCAGACTTATTGGTAGATGTAACTCAGTTAGGTTTGTCTCGTGGCTTAGTGTTTGAGCAGTTTGAGCCTCGTAATGACGTAGGTAAAGATTTTTATAAAGAGAAGCCAGTGAAAATTATCGTTAGTGGTAAATATCATGAGATCGCAAATTTTGTCAGTGATATTGCAGCATTACCTCGTATTGTTAATGTTAATGATTTTGAGATTTCTAGAAAAAATAAAGACGCCAATGCTAAAGATGATAAATCACCATTAAAAATGAGTGCTCTAATTAAAACCTACTATTATGAGGAGGGAAAATGATTTCTCGTCAAGTAAAAATAGTTCTAGGGTTGATCTTGCTTTTTGTAATAAGTGCATGTCAACAACAAAGCAAAGATGATTTGGTTAAGTTTGTAGAAGAAACCTATAAAGACGAAAAGCCTGAAATTGAGCCATTGCCACCTATAGTTCCTTATGAAGAGTTTATTTACTCTGCAGATGTTCTTACAGATCCTTTTTCTAAAGATAATGTTCTTACAGGTAGTATCGGAGGTTCTGATGATGGAGATCAAACTAGTTTAGATGCGAATCGTCGTAAAGAGCCGCTTGAGGCATTTCCATTAGATGGGATGCGTTTAGATGGGGTTTTGGAATTTAAAGGTCAATTATCCGCTATTGTCAGGTCTCCGGATGGTGATTCTGTTCCAGTAACGGTTGGAAATTATATGGGCCTAAATAGCGGAAAAATTTTATCAATAAATAGTGAAGAACAAATATTGGAAATTGAAGAAACAGTGCGAAATGCCACAGGAAACTGGGTTAAAAGAATAGTGAAAATTACTGGTGAAACAGAAGTGTCTACCAAAAAAGAGGGTGGAAGATAATAATGAAAAATAATGATGTCCTAACTGTAGAAGCAAAATTTCTTTCTACAATGAAAAAATTATCGTTTAAGAAGAAAATTATCATTATGTTGGTATCGACATACGGGTTATTTTCTTATAGTTTGGCAAATGCAGCTGAATTGGAGAAGGTACTCTTTAGTAAGCTACCCTCTGATAAAGTACAAATTAATTTAACCAGCAGTGATGGTTCTTTTCCAGAGCCAAAAGTGTTTAAGACTCAAGATCCAGCACGAGTAGTATTTGATTTTTATGGTTTAAAATCAAAGCTTCAAAAAACTGATTTTGTTGTCAATACTGGTTCAGTCGATACGCTAAAAATAGTTGAAGTTGCTGATCGAACACGGTTAGTTATGAATTTGACTTCCGCTGTCCCATATAAGGTTTCTCAACAAGGTGGGCAATATATAATTTTGGTCGGAGCAGAGTCGGTTGGTTCTGGTAATAAAAGCAATGAACCAAAAGCATTTGCTAAGCAAGCTGAAATTATTAGTGATGATAAAATTCAAGGAATAGATTTTCGTCGTACAAATAAAGCAGGAGGTCGGATTATTGTGAAGTTAAGTGATCCGAAAATTAACGTAAATGTTGGACAACGTGATGGTGAAGTAGTTGTAGATTTCAAAGACACGAGTATTAGCAGCGAATTAGAAAAACGTTTGGACGTTACAGATTTTGCTACAACAGTCAGTTCTATTGACACTTTCCAAAATGGAAACAATGTCAGAATGGTTATTTCACCCTCTGGTGAATACCAGCAAATTTCTTTTCAGAATGGTGATATTTTTACTGTGATTCTTGATCCTATCATTGAAGATAAGCAAGAGGAAGCGGTCGTAATAGATGAAAATGGCTATTCAGGTGAGCGTCTTTCATTAAATTTTCAACGCTTGGAAGTTCGATCTGCGCTTTCTGTGATATCTGATTTTACGGGTCTTAATATTATCGCTAGCGATGATGTTGAAGGCGAGCTGACATTAAATTTAAAGGATGTGCCCTGGGATCAAGCGCTTGATGTGATACTTGAAACGAAAGGTCTAGCTAAACGAGAGAGAGGTAATGTTATTTGGGTGGCTCCGGCTAAAAGAATTGCTGAGTTTGAAAAGGAACAATTACAAGCCGCTAAAGCTTCAGCCGCGCTAGAGCCCTTATTATCTGAAGTTATTGCAATAAATTATGCTAAAGCGGCAGAGCTAAGAGATGTAATTTTAGATGAACGTGAG
>CALKZN010000067.1 GCA_938002995.1 uncultured Arenicellaceae bacterium
AGAAAAATACCTGCACTGAGGAGCATGCTGCCATGGGTCACTGTCAAATGTCTAAAGAGGTAGAGCAAAGTATATGCACCCCAGAACATGCTGATCTGGGGCACTGTGAAATGCCAAAAGAAGTGGTTCAAAACACCTGCACAGCCGAACATGCTGCCATGGGTCATTGCACTATCGATTCAGAGCAGGATTCACAGTCAGAATCAAAGCCATCAAAGATTATTCAAGATTTCTCTTCGGGTATTGAATATGGCACTGGTAAGGCTGGTTTTGGCTCTGCAAAACCCATTTCTTATGACAATGTAAAAATGGGTCCTCAGATCGATATGTTAGCTGAAGCTGCGCAATATCGACTGGATGACCCTGGTGTTGGTTTGCGTAATAATGGTCGTAAAGTATTGACCTATGCTGAGGTTTTTAATCTTAATAAAACACCTGACCCACGTGAACCCAGCCGTGAAATCGAATTACATTTGACCGGTAATATGAGTCGTTATATGTGGTCTATGGATGGCGTAAAAGCCTCCAAAGCAGACCCAATAAATTTGAAGTTTGGCGAGAGAGTTAGGATCACCTTAGTCAACGACACAATGATGAATCACCCTTTCCATTTGCATGGCGTATGGAGTGATCTTGAAACAGGTGACGCAAACTATATTCCTCGCAAACACACGATCATTGTGCAACCAGGCGCGAAAATTAGTTATTTGGTCACGGCTGACGCCAGAGGTAAGTGGGCCTATCACTGTCACTTGCTCTATCATATGTTGGGCATGTTTCGCGAAGTTCACATTACATAAGGAGGTTGCAATGAATATTACTAAGAGAAACATACAGCAAAAAACAGTCGGTTTTGTTGCGAGTATATTGTTATTAGGCAGCTTGCCTTCAACATCCTATGCAATGGGCAAGAATGACGATCCATGGCTTACCAAGGTTATGGGTGAACTTGAGGTGCTTCGTGAAGATGGAGTCGATGTGCTTGAATGGGAAGTTGATGCATGGATTGGTCGAGATTTAAGCAAGTTTTGGATTAAAACTGAAGGTGAATATGAACGCTCTGATGACGGTTCAGAGGTTGAAAGCGCACAGCTTGATTTTGTCTATAGCAAAGCAGTGAGTGCCTACTGGGATGTTCAGTTTGGCCTGCGCCAAGATGTGAGGCCGCGAGTTGATGGAGATACGAGAACGTGGCTCGTGTTTGGATTTAAAGGAACTGCTCAAGGCTTTTGGGATGTTGACGCTAATCTTTATGTTGGGGAAGAGTCCAGTATTCAGCTTGATTTGGAATTCGAAAAAGAATTGATGTTGACCCAAAAGTGGGTGTTGATACCAGAATTGGATGCCACCTTTAACGGTGACACCAATGAGCGTTTCGGAGAAGGTTCTGGTCTGTCAGTCGTTGAGGCGTCTTTGCGTATAGGTTATGAGCCAAGCAGAAGATTCCAAACCTTTCTAGGGGTGAGTGGGAAACAAATCTTTGGTGCAACGAAAAGCATTGAGAAATCAGAAGGCAATAAATCGAGTAATCTAAGCTTAATAGCGGGTATTGAATTTTGGTTTTAATTGCTTTGAACACATATGAGAAGGTATAAATTTTAAAAATATTGTACTTCAATAAATAATTATTGAAACACGTTTAAACAGTTAAGAGGGTTATAAAAATGAAACAATTACATAAAGTAGCAATTAAGAAAACAATGAAAAGAAGTATTACTGCAACAGTATTCGCAAGCTTAATAGGCATTTTGTTTGCGAGTATTGCTTATGCAGGTAGTGGTCATAGTAGAGACCATGAGGCTAAACAAAAAGCGAAAGCTAAATGTACTGAAGAACATGCAGCCTTGGGTCATTGCAAGATGGAAAAACCATCACATGGAGCAGATCAGCATGGCAATGAAAAAAAAATGGAGAAAAAGAAAAATACTTGCACTGAAGAACACGCAGCATTGGGCCACTGTAAAATGGATAAGACCAGCTTTCATGAACATGATACCGAACTTAAACAAATGACATCAATTGAATCTTAGAAGGGGCTTATTCAAATGATAAAGCTACTGATCATATTTTTCGCGGCTGTTACCATTCCTTTGCAAGCTTTTGCACATACTCAATTAGCTAGCAGTACACCTCAAGATGAGGCTACTTTGACTGACGCTCCAAAGGAAATTATCTTGAATTTCAATAATGATATACGCTTGACTAAGGTAACCCTGACTCGAGTTGGTACGAAATCTACTAAGCTTAAATTAGACAAAAAAGGGCAGTTTCAAACCAACTATATATTTGTCTTGGATGACATGAGTAGTGGAGACTATTTAATTGAATGGCGAGGTCTTGGTGAGGATGGTCATGCTATGAAAGGGCAATTTACTTTTAGAGTAAAGTAATAATGCTGGATATATTGGGAGTGGTATCGATTGTTGCTAAATTCCTTCTTTATATTTCAGTGTTAACAGCGGCTGGAACTGCATTAGTAGTCCCAATATTTGGCTTGAGTCAGATGAAACGTTTTACGGTGATAGCAATATTAGTTGCGCTTTTAGCATCATTAACCTTGTATGGGATCGATGCAATTTTACTTACGGGCGATTTGTCAGGACTCACTGACCCAGAGATATTATTGCTATTGTCTGAAGCTTCAAGTGGTAAAGCATTTTATATTCGTTTGACTGGTCTTAGCTTGTTATTTATAGGTTTGTTGGTCAATGGCTTGGGTAAATGGATATCAGTGATTGGAGCTCTCATCTCGCTTTATTCTTTTACGCAAGTGGGACATATAAATGATCATGATTCGCTGCTAGTGTCATTGTCACTATATGTTCACTTGCTGACAGCAGCACTTTGGATTGGCATTTTATGGCCACTACGAAATATGGCTTTATATGGAGCAGACATAAGTATTACGGCAAGAATTGCTCACCAATTTGGGAGGCTTGCCATGGCTTTTGTCCCAGCCTTGATTTTAGCTGGAGCTTATATGGCGTGGGTTTCATTTGAGAGCTTAGCAGACTTGATATTCACTGGGTATGGTCAAACTCTATTAGTAAAAATCACGTCAGTCTCAACTCTTCTAGTATTAGCAGCATTTAATAAGCTTAGGTTTGTTCCACAATTACGGGAAGGGAATATTTTGGCTGCTCGCAATTTAGCTAGGACAATTAAGGCTGAATGTTCTTTGGTGGCGATTGTATTAATTGCAACAGCGGTATTAACTACAGTGTCAGAATTGCCATGACCATTTAGTACCTCCAGATAAGTGATGTTAAATCTTAAACTTTGGAATGTAAGATTTAACACACTAGAGCGCCGCTACTTTGGGTGTTATTGAGTGTCTGTTATGGGCGTCGAGTTCAAGTTTCTACAGATTAGTCACTATCTGTAGAAATTTAGATTTGATCGCAACTTCTATAAGTTAGTTGTTAGTTTCTTTCCCAAACTTGTGTTCGTCCGAGAGTAGGTATGCCAACATAACCTCGTACTTTAAGTTTCGAGCCATTTTCAATCAGTGTGAATTTGACCTTATAGGTCTTACCTTTTTTTGGATCTAAGATTGTCCCACCACCCCAAGAGTCTCTTTTCTTGCTGACATTTTCAACGATGACCATGCCTTGAATGGGTTGATTAGCTCGCTCGCCTTTGCATTTTTTACAGGCCGGATTTGGCTCTTCGGGATTGATCAATTGAATAACTTTCCCGCTATAAACGCCATTATCTTCGGTGATTTCAATAATACTTTTAGGTTTCCCAGTTTCATCGTCAATGGTTTTCCATTGGCCAGTAATGTCGTCTAAATTTGTTTGCGCATTAGAAACTAAAGCGAGACTACTTAGTAAAACTAAACTAAGGGCTAAAACGCTATTTTGTATTGTTTTTATCATCTTCATTGTGTCATTCTTCGGTTTAAATGTTCTTGTATTTAAGTGCTCGTACACTCGTTCAATGAGTGTACGTTCTTATACAGTTTACCTAAAATACTCTTATTCTTGTCAGGTTTCAAATGCATGATTTATCTTCATCACGTCCCTTAGCGATTATAGGCTTAGTCCTGACTAGCTTGTTTTGGGCTGGGAATATTTTTGTCTCGAAGATTCTTGTTGGTGTTATTCCTCCGTTTACGCTGAACCTATTTCGCTGGTTAATTGCATTGGCAGTACTTGTGCCGTTCGCTGTTCCAGTATTACGTCAAGCTCTGCCTGTTATTAAGCAGTCTTGGTTTAAGTTGAGTATTTATGCCTTTTTAAGTGTGACGGTGTATAACGCATTTCTGTATAACGCGGCATATACCACTGACGGGATTAATATTGCAGTTATTAACACGGTAATTCCATTGTTGACCTTTATTATGGCTTGGGTCTTCTTTGGGGACAGTCCAAGTCGTCGCCAAATGATTGGATTTGTCTTTGGTATTTCGGGCGTCTTGTTGTTAATCAGTAAAGGTAACATGTCCGTATTGCAACAGTTGGCTTTTAGTGATGGTGATATTTGGATGTTGTCGGCAAGTTTCTCTTGGGCAGCTTATACTGCGTATTTGGTTAGAAAGCCTCAAGGAATACCGCCTATAGTCTTTCTGTTCGTGACCATCATTCTGGGCATATTTTTCGCATTACCTTTCGCGGCATGGGAGGCGTATCAAGGAGAGGGTGATATGGATTTTACTCGGACAGTTATTTTTTCTCTAACTTATGTGGGCATTTTCCCGTCAGTATGTAGCTATTTGTTCTTCAACCATGGAGTGAGTGTTCTAGGCTCGCAAACCGCGTCCTTATGCGCGTATTTGATTCCTGTATTCACAGCAATTATTGGAATTTTATTTTTAAAGGAAGAGATTCATTGGTTTCATATAGCCAGCCAACTACTGGTATTCATCGGGTTTTATTTGGCATTAATGAAAAGGAATATACGATAGGCGCAAGGGATTTAAAGGAAAAATAATTCTTATTTTAGATAAAACTAGACATTTTATTCTCTTATTTGAGTTTTTTTCGCTAAGATTGGCTTGCAGCAAGGCTTTAACTTCTGGCACAGTGGTTGCTTAATGATTAAGTGTAGATAGTGGAGTGAATCGAGTTCGTCAGTGTTCTCTGACAGCAGATATCGCTATTTAACAAACAGCTAGTTATTAAAAGAATACAGCACATAAAAATTAACCTTGTTTGTAGGAGTTGAAAACAAAATGAAAACGTTTAAAAAAGTTACCAAAAATACCGTTATGAAAAAAACACTAATTGCCTCTGCCGTTACCGTGAGTTTTTTCGCATCTGATTTATATGCCGCAACTCAATGGAATGTTTCATTATGGGGTAAGCGTCGTGCCTTTACTGAGCATGTAGAAAAATTAGCTGAACTTGTATCAGCAAAGACCAATGGCGATTTCAAATTAAATATTTCTTATGGTGGTCTATCTAAGAACAAAGAAAACCTTGACGGTATTTCAATTGGTGCATTTGAAATGGCTCAATTCTGTTCTTTTTATCACAAGAAAAAGAATCCAACCATCACGGTTACTGAACTGCCTTTTTCAAAAGATCTCTCTTTAACACGTATTGCTGAAATTCATAATGAAGTCTACAAACATCCGGCAGTTGTCAAAGATCTTGCACGATGGAATGCGACTTTATTGATGCCAACACCATTGCCACAATACAATATTAACGCTAAGGGTGATGCGCCAAAGACACTTGAAGACATGAAAGGCTTACGTGTTCGTGGTCCAGGCGGCATCATGGGTGTACTTGGTAAATTAGGTGCAGTTAAGACTGGCGTGCCTTTTGGAGAAGTTCGCCAATCTATGGACTCTGGAGTGATTGATGCAGCGACATTTGCACCTCATGCGCATTTAGCAACTAAGAGTTATGCGGTCAGTTCATGGGGAACGACTAACTTAAACCTCGGTTCTGCAGATTGTCCAGTCGTCGTTAATACTGAGGCTTTGAATGCATTAAGCGATAAAAATCGTGATGCTTTGATGGGTTCACTTGATGAATCAATGAAGCACTATGTAAGCAATTATGAAAATAATACGATAGGTAAATATGAAACTGCGGTGAAAGATCAAGGCTTGAAAATGATTACTTTCACTCCTGAACAAACTGCCCAATTAAATACCTTGGCTAAATCAGTTCGTGAAGAGTGGGTTGCTGGAAATAAAGGCCAATTTGACTCGGAAGGTTTATATAGCTTTGCAGAAAAATTATTTAATAAATAATTTATTTTATTAAATTAAGAAACCTGCGCTACTTTCTTTTGAAGGTAGCGCGGCGTTCCTTAAGTACGACCCAATTCGCTAGAAAAGCTCAATATGGTTCCCGTACTAAATCATTTTCAAAGTAACTCAAAGAGATAACGTTCATGGCTGCTTCAGCAACGGTTCTTGAGGACCAATCCTCTCTTAGTCGAATCGATCGACTATTTTTTCAATTAGAAAAATTTCTTACTTTGGCAGGTGGCATCGTCATCTTGCTCTTAGTGTTTTTGGCAGTGACTAATGTTTTAGGTCGCTGGGCATTCAATGCACCTATTAATGGTTACATCGATTGGGTTGAACAATCAATGGCATTCATGGCTTTTATGGGAATTGCTTTCACGCAACGCCTTGGCGGACATATTCGTATGGACATTGTCGTTGGCATGCTTAAAGGACGAACTTTATGGGTAGTTGAATTGATTTCGACATTCGCAATGTTTGTGTTAATCCTGATTCTTACTTATGGCTCTTATTTGCATTTTGAAAGAGCATTTGTCAATGGTGATTCATCCTTGGATATTGATCTGCCGGTCTGGCCAGCAAAATTAGTTGTGCCTATTGCCTTCTCTATTTTGTCACTGCGTTTGTTGCTACAAATGTGGGGCTATGTTCGTGCAATTATTCAAGGTACTGATGAGCCAGTAGCTGTGCCATTGATTGAAGATGCAGCAACAGTGGCTGCAAGAGAAGCGGCAACTGTCGAATCTGCAATAATCGATGCTGAGATAGCTCTCAAAAAGGCACAAGATTCAAATGATCAGGAGCCTTTGAAATGACATTATTTACAAATATGTGGGCAGTTATGTCGACAATGGAACCAATACAAATTGGTTTATGGGTTTCAGGTGTTATGTTGGTGTTTGTTGTCTTGGGGGTGCGGGTTGCTTTTGCAGCGGCACTGGCGGGATTTTTAGGTTTGTTATGGATTTTTTCAGCAAAGCTAGGGTTTGAAAAAGGTTTTGGTGTTGCTATGAAAATGGCAGGCACTATTCCACATTCAAAAGTGTCTAGCTTGGCATTATCGCTAATACCGACGTTTATTCTTATTGGTTTTTTAGCCTATCACGCAGGCCTGACAAAGGCATTATTTGAAATGGCTAAACGCTGGGTAGGTTGGTTGCCTGGTGGTATGGGTGTTGCAACAGTATTTTCAACGGCAGGCTTTGCAGCTGTATCTGGTGCATCTGTTGCTACCTCAGCGGTATTTGCACGTATTGCTGTGCCAGAAATGCTCAAACTAGGTTATGACAAACGTTTTGCTGCAGGTGTAGTTGCTGCAGGTGGAACATTAGCTTCACTAATTCCTCCATCAGCAATTTTAGTGATTTACGCCATCATTGTTGAGCAAGATGTCGGTGCTTTATTGATGGCTGGATTTATTCCAGGTATTTTTTCTGCACTTATTTATGGTGGCTTGGTTGTTATTTTAGCGGTCACCAATAAGAACTTAGGCCCTCCGGTTACAGGTTTTACGTGGGGTCAACGATTTGCCTCTATTCCTGGCGCATTGCCAATCTTTTTTGTTATTGGCATCATTATCGTCTGTATCTATGGCGGAGTTGGTACGCCTACTGAAGCGGGTGCCTTAGGTGCTTTTGTAATCTTAATAATGGCGTTTTATAAAGGCATGAAGTTTGGCCAATTAAAAGATGCATTGATCGAAACAGCTAAGTTAACAGTGATGATTTTTACCATCATCTGGGGTGTGTTGCTCTATGTCCGCTTTTTAGGATTCGCTGATTTACCGTCTGTTTTTTCAGACTGGTTGACCAGCCTTGATCAAAGCCCAATGATTACCTTTGTTTTCATCTTATTAGCCTATGCGGTTTTAGGGATGTTTATGGATGCTATTGGAATGCTTCTATTGACATTACCTGTTGTCTATCCCGCAGTTATCGCTCTTAATGGTGGTCCTGATGTGGCGGCCGTAGATTCTGCTTTTGGAGTTTCCGGAGTTGGCTGTTCGATCTGGTTTGGCATTATTGTCGTCAAGATGGCCGAACTATGTTTGATCACTCCGCCCATTGGTTTGAACTGTTTTGTAGTTGCTGGTGTGCGCCCAGAATGTTCCGTACAGGATGTTTTCCGCGGATGTACGCCTTTTTTCATAGCTGATGCATTAACAATTGCTGTATTAATTGCATTGCCAGGAATCGTGTTGTGGTTACCAGGTTTGATGGGATTCACCTAAACGTGAATCTTTTAATTTCCAGGTATGACTAAAAAAAGATATTTCTCTAAGAAAAGAATGGGCGTTTTGCTCATTCTTTTTTTGTTGATTATTGTCGCTAGTAGTCTTTTTTACCTTTGGCAATTGAGTGCTGTAGGAGAAAGAAATCAAAGTTCAGCAAGACTGTTTGAACAATCCTTACTGGGTTCACTCACTCAATATGACTATATCCCTTCCTTACTGATCAAAGATAAAGAGTTGAATCAGTTTTTGCAGTCGTCTCAGCAAGACCATTTGCAATTGAGTGAGAAACTGAAATTTATTGCTGAAAAATCAGGTGTCGATGATATCTATGTTTTGAACCATCAAGGCAATGCAATTACGACCAGTAATTATCAAAAAAAGGGTAGTTTTCTGGGCAAAAACTATGCGTTTAGGCCTTATTTTAAACTGGCTAAATCAAGCCTTAAAAAACAATATTATTTTGCCAAAGGTGTGACTACTGGTATTCGAGGTTTTTTCATCTCAGAACCTATCGTTGTTAGAGGGCAGTTTTTAGGTGTCGTTGTTGCCAAAATTGTCTTAGATGAATGGGAACAAAAATGGCAGTCTTCAAAACAAAATATTTTAGTCTCTGATGATCAAGGAATTGTCATTTTGAGTGCTAATCCAGAATGGAAATACCGATCAATTGGCGTGTTGAAAGATGCAGTCAAAGAGAAGATAAAATTACTCAATCAGTTCCCGAATGAAACGCATGAATCATTGTATTCAGATGATTATTCGGTGAGCTTTTTAAACGAAGCAGAACAAAATGTATGGACAGTTGATCAAAATACTTATGTCGTGAATCAGTTCCCGATAAAAACGGTGAATTGGACTCTCTATCATTTAGATAATCAAAGCAATATTTTGCTACAAACGCTTTGGTTTATGTTGTCCAGTTTTATAGTGGCAGCAATTTCTTATTTGCTGTGGTTAGAACGTAGTAGTCGTTTGCTGCTCAGGAGAGAATCACGTGAAGCTGAGCGCGCTCGTCGTGCAGAACTACAAAAAGTGCTAGATAACATTCATATTGGTGTTTTAGTTTTTGATCAAGGAGGCAAGGTCTTGTCGATGAATGATCATGCTGAATACTTGCTGGATCACCAACAAAATATTATTCATAAAGATCAATTTTATGTGCAGGAATTAATAGATATTGAATTGAATACTGATGAGTTCGATCAATTCTTACAAGATAATATTGCCTTACCGACTTATCATGAAACCCAAACTTGTAGTCAGTCAGCAGAAAACAAAGCAATTCCGGTCATGTTTTCAGTGGGTAAGATTACGCAACAAGGTGATATCGTCTATTTGATGACGGTTATTAACATCACCAAACGTATTGAAGCTGAACAAGGCTTGATGTTGATGAATGAGTCTTTGGAAGAGAAGGTTGAACAACGCACGCTTGAGCTAAAAGAAATTCAAGCGGCCTTGATGCAAAAAAATCGAACCACTGCACTTGGAAATATGGCAGCAACGATTGTGCATGAACTAAGTCAGCCTTTAGCCGCAATTAATAGCTCAGTTGCGGCGGCACAGGCAAAAGTGCTTAAGGAAAATTGGCAAGGTGTTACTGAATCTTTGCAACGCTTGAGTCCTTTGAGTAAAAAAATGACCAATGTCATTGGCTTGTTAAAGTCATATAGTTATGAAGATGAATCGTTGGTTGAAGAGATACTTTTTACGCAATTGGTTCAGCAAGCAATTGATGTTTTGCATGATCGTTTCAGTACTGAAAATGTCAAAGTAGAATTTAACAGCGATTTTCCAGATGCGTGGGTTAGGGTTAATCCAATTAAGATTGATTTGGCAATTTCAAATTTACTAAAAAATGCTATGGATGCGGTGGAAGGGCAAGAGGGCGCATTGATTCAAGTGAGTATTCAAAATGATGATAAAGGGTCTGTTGTGCTTGAAGTTCAAGATAATGGCGGCGGTATTGATAAAGCTATTTTAGACAAACTATTTAATCCATATTTTACGACCAAAGAAGTAGGTAAAGGAATGGGCTTAGGCTTATCGATTACTGGTGAGGTAATCCAAGAACATGATGGGATTATCGATGTTAAAAACACCGAATTAGGTGCTTGTTTCCACATCCATTTACCATTGAGCAAGAGTGATAGAAATTCTATAAATGAAGTAACAGAAAGCCGTATTGAAGAGAATGTTGAATAAAGACGCTATTGAAATTTTGATTGTTGATGATGATGCCGATATACGTGAAAACATCGCTGATTTGTTGTCGACTGAATTTGCTAAAACACAAACATTTGAATCACCTGAAGGAGTATTTGCTTTATTAGAAGATAGTTCGCATTATGTGGTGTTAACTGATTTGCGTATGCCTGATCATGATGGCTTGGAGTTTGCTAAACAAGTTCAAAATATTTCAAAGGATATCCCTGTTATTTTGATGACCGGTTATGGCGAAGTATCTGTCGCAGTACAAGCAATGAAACAAGGCGTTTATGATTTCATTGAAAAGCCTTTTGATACCGATATTTTGATCGAAATTATCAAACGAGCGATGGAGAAACGAGTATTAGACCTGTCATTACATATGACGCAGCAGGAATTGGCTTATCGTGATGGAATTGATAGTCAAATTATTGGTCAATGCCCTGCAATGAAGCAATTGAAAGCTCAAATCTTACGATTAGCGGTGATGGATGTCCCTGTTTTAATTCATGGTCATACGGGCAGTGGTAAAGAATTAGTTGCCAGAAGTCTGCATGAATATAGCTCTCGTTGTGACCAACCATTTGTCGCATTAAATTGTGCAGCTATTCCTGATCATCTAGCTGAAGCTGAACTTTTTGGCCATGCTAAAGG
>CALKZN010000068.1 GCA_938002995.1 uncultured Arenicellaceae bacterium
CAGAAAACGAATCCGGAGTGACATTCAAAATACCCATGACCTGGGGCTGAGCCAAATCCAGGGACCGCGAACCGCAATGCAAAATCGACATAACGAATAACCTTTTAAAAACCCCAAGCCCAAACGCAACAAGGCGAGCTAAAAAGCTCGCCTTGAAAACTAACGATCGACCGAACTAGTGCTGCTCAGCAGGCCCAGAGAGCGGTGGATCATCTGGCTTTTGCTGCGAAGACGACGAGCGATTGGCTGCATCAGTATCCACAGCACCACCACCTTGATCGGCAGGCGGCACATCATCACCCCAATCTGCAGGAGGACCAGGCTCTCGACCTTCCATGATGGCATCGATCTGACCGACGTCTATCGTCTCGTACTTCATCAGTGCCGCAGTCATCGCGTGCAGCTTGTCCATATTGTCGCGCAAAATCTGCTCGGCGTGCTCATAGTTACGATCAATCAAAGCCCGTACTTCTTCATCGATGGTTTTGGCAGTTGCGCCAGAAATACCCGAAGCACCTTCCGTTGAGCGCCCCAAGAAAGGCTCACCCGCTTCCTTGCTGTAGGACAGAGGACCCAACTTATCTGAAAGCCCCCATTTAGTGACCATATTGCGCGCAAGCTCCGTTGCCCGCTCAATATCGTTTGAGGCACCTGTCGTTACAGCGTCTTCACCGAAGATAAACTGCTCAGCGATACGCCCACCGTACAAGGTAGCTATCTGGCTTTCCAAGCGACGACGGCTATGACTGTAACGATCTTCTTCTGGCAAGAACATCGTCACACCCAACGCACGACCGCGCGGAATGATAGTGACCTTCTAGACTGGATCGTGCTCAGGCACTAAACGACCCACAATGGCGTGACCCGCCTCATGGTAAGCCGTCAAAGAACGCTCAGACTCACTCATGACCATGGACTTACGCTCAGCCCCCATCATGATTTTGTCTTTGGCTTTCTCAAAGTCACCCATGGTGACCGTTCGAGCATTGCCGCGCGCAGCGAACAACGCCGCCTCATTAACCAAGTTAGCGAGATCAGCACCCGAAAAACCCGGCGTACCACGAGCTAACAAGTCAGCACGCACGTCGTCATCGACGGGCACCTTGCTCATGTGGACACGTAGGATTTGCTCGCGACCGCGCACATCAGGCAACGGCACCACAACCTGGCGATCGAAACGGCCTGGGCGCAACAACGCAGGGTCAAGCACATCTGGGCGGTTAGTCGCCGCGATGACGATTACGCCTTCGTTGCCTTCAAAACCATCCATCTCCACCAGCAACTGGTTGAGCGTCTGCTCACGCTCATCGTTACCACCACCCACACCAGCGCCACGATGGCGGCCTACAGCGTCGATTTCATCGATAAAGATGATGCAAGGAGAATGCTTCTTGGCTTGCTCGAACATGTCGCGCACACGTGATGCACCGACGCCGACGAACATTTCAACAAAGTCAGAACCCGAAATAGTGAAGAAAGGCACTTTCGCCTCACCGGCAATCGCCTTGGCCAGCAAGGTCTTACCAGTACCTGGCGAACCGACCATCAAAATACCGCGTGGGATCTTACCGCCAAATTTCTGAAATTTGCCCGGATCACGCAGGAACTCGACAAGCTCGCCCACTTCTTCTTTGGCTTCGTCAACACCGGCTACATCAGCAAAAGTGACTTTGATCTGATCTTCGCCCAGCATGCGCGCCTTGCTCTTGCCAAACGACATAGCGCCACGACCACCGCCGCCGCCTTGCATTTGACGCATGAAGAAGATCCACACACCGATCAACAACAAGAAGGGGAACCAGCTGATGAAGATCTGCATCAAGACGCTAGTCTTCTCAGGCGCTTTCGCCTTGATAGCCACGTTGGCATCCAACAACACACCAATTAGAGCAGTGTTGTCAGTCTCAGGACTATACGTGGTGAAGGCGGTGCTTGAAGAAGTCACCCCTGAAATCTCACGCCCTTCCATCGTCACCGCTTGAATCTGACCAGACTCAATCTGCGACATGAACTCGGAGTACGGGACCTCTACGCCAGCGTAACGCTGACCGCCTAAGTTGTTGAAAACTGACATCAAAATGACAGCTATGACAACCCACAACAGGACGTTTTTCAATAAATCGTTCAATGCTCTTCCTCAACGAGGTTCACTTAAAAATCGGTGGTGACAATCAGCACCATTAGACACAGCGCCCACTATCACAACCGACTTGCGCCGGATCACTCAACTATTGATCCGAAATCTGAAAATTCAAGGGCACGCACCATCGCGTAATGCGAGAACCTTACTATAGAACTCTATGCCTTGCCATGATATACAACTCTCGGCTCCGATCTCTGGAGGCCTTAGGCTTGCGGGTCTTCACGCTTTTGAAGTTACTGCGCAATTGCTGCAGCAAATCATCAAAACCATCACCCTGAAACACCTTCATCAACAACAAACCATCGGGCTTGAGTATTTGGAGCGCCATATCGAGCGCAAGTTCCACCAAGTACATCGACCGAGGTTGATCAATACTTGCCTGTCCCGTGACATTTGGTGCCATATCCGAGATAACCGCATCGGCTAGCTCACCATTCAAAGCCGCTAAAATCTGATCAAAAACAAGCTGTTCGGTGAAATCACCGAGAATAAATTCAACCCCGGCAAAACCGTCCATGGGCAAAATATCACTCGCCACAACGGTACCCTGCTCGCCCAGCTTGTCGCTCAAGTACTGGGTCCAGCCGCCAGGAGCAGAGCCAAGCTCCACTACACGCTGCCCAGGCGTGAACAAATG
>CALKZN010000069.1 GCA_938002995.1 uncultured Arenicellaceae bacterium
CGTTCTATTAAAACGACTTTCGCTTTGACTTCTGCAGCGATATAAGAACTGACAAGTCCTGCAGAACCGCCGCCAATGACAACAAGGTTCACTTCGTATTTCTTGCTCATGATGATTTCCGAATGTTTATAGGGTCTTTAAATTGTTTTGAAATAAATAGTTTTGAATAGTTCTTAATTTTCAGAAGGAGTCTTTCTGATCTTTGACATAATGAATTTAGCAATAAAAGGAAAAATTGCTAAAAGCAGAAAAGAACCAATGATTTTAGGTGAAGCAATATCTCCAATTTTTTCGATAGTGCTGATTTGTGTACCAGCGTTGACGAAAACGGCAGTTCCAGCGAGCATGCCTAATTGGCTGCTCCAATAATAAGTGGTTGTTTTTAATTGCGTGAGTGCCATAACGCAGTTCACTACAAAGAAAGGAAATGCAGGAATTAGTCTGGCACTAAAACAATAAAGCCAACCATCTTTTGCTACGCCTTGATTGATTTTGACAAGTTGCATGCCAAATTTTTTCTCCATACTGTCACGAAAAACATAACGAGCAATCAAAAAAGCTAAGGTCGCGCCGATAGTGCTCGCAAAGGAAACGACTATCAAACCAATCCAAAAGCCAAAAACAGCCCCAGCACCTAAGGTTAGAATTGCAGCTGCAGGCAGCGATAAAGCAGTAAAAGTGACATAGACTAAAAAGAACCCACCTGCAATCAAGAATGGGTTTGCATTGTATTGGTCAATGAAGCTGCCGCGTTTTTCTTGCAGATATTGCAAATTAAAGACTTCATGTAAGCCAAAATAGAAAAAAGCGCCAATTAAACTTGCTAGAATTGCAATTAAAATTATTTTCTTAGACATTTATATTTTCTTGGTTAATGGTTTAAATTATTTTCACTAACTATAGACCCCACTATTACGGATTCCCTTGCGGCTAAATTTTATGAGTACAGACTATCTTAAAAAGATTACTACAGCTAGCGTTTATGATGTTGCGAAAAAGACACCTTTAGAATTTGCGCCAAAAATTTCCGCCCGTATGAATAACTCAATCTGGTTGAAACGTGAAGACTTGCAACCGGTGTTTTCATTCAAAATAAGAGGGGCTTATAACTGTATTGTCAATTTGCCTGAAGATGTGCGAAACAAGGGAGTCATTTGTGCTTCAGCAGGCAATCACGCCCAAGGAGTTGCTTATTCGGCGCAAAAACTTGGCATTCCAGCAACTATTGTGATGCCAGAAACAACGCCAAGAATTAAGGTTGATGCTGTCATTGCCATGGGTGGTGAACCTGTTCTTTACGGCGCTAGTTATTCAGAGGCTGCAGAGAAAGCTGCTGAGCTCGTTGCTGAAATGGGTTTAAGTTATATCCATCCATTTGATAATCCAGATGTTATTGCTGGGCAAGGCACAGTTGCTAAAGAGATTTTTGAAGAACTTCCTGATGTAGATGCTATTTTTGTTTGTGTCGGCGGCGGCGGTTTGTTGGCAGGCATAGCCGCTTATATTAAGTCAGTAAAGCCTCAAATTAAGGTCATTGGCGTTGAACCTGATGACTCTGATGCAATGACGCGTTCAATTGAAGCTGGAGAACGCGTGATTTTAGACAAGGTAGGCATTTTTGCTGATGGCGTTGCAGTGAAACAAGTTGGCGAAGAAACATTCAGGCTAGCCAGTCAATACGTCGATGACATGATTACGGTTAGTACGGATGAAATCTGTGCTGCCATTAAGGATGTGTTTGAAGATACACGTTCGGTGTTAGAGCCTGCTGGAGCAGTGGGTTTGGCTGGACTGAAGAAATATTGCAAAACGCATCAATGGCAAGATAAAACGCTGGCGGTAACGGCATCTGGAGCCAATATGAATTTTGATCGTTTGCGTCATGTTTCTGAACGCACAGAGTTTGCAGAAAGACGAGAAGGAATCTTGGCTGTGAAGATCCCTGAAACGCCGGGTAGTTTTAAGGAATTTTGTCAGGCTATTGGTGGTTTAAATATCACCGAGTTTAATTATCGTTATGCGCATGATGCAGAAGCAGTCATCTATGTCGGTGTTGAAATTCGTAATGCCAGCCAATTAGACCAGTTAGTGGACTCATTAAGAGGCAAAGGTTATGAAACGCATGATTTGACTGATAATGAAATGGCTAAGCTACATCTTCGTCATATGGTTGGCGGCAGAGGACAAAATGTTGATGATGAAGTCATTTATCGTTTTCGTTTTCCAGAGAGCCCAGGCGCGCTAATGCTATTTTTACGAACACTTGGACAAGAGTGGAATATCAGTCTTTTTCATTATCGTAATCATGGTTCAGATTTCGGTCGAGTATTGTGTGGTTTACAAGTACCACAAGAATCAAAAAAACGATTTTCTGAAGTATTAGACGAGATTGGTTATCGGTATTTTGAAGAAACGGATAATCCGGCTTATCAATTGTTTTTAAGCTAATCTTGATGGTTAATAATCGATTAATTAGTCGTTGAGAAATGAATGTTTGATCAACTTATATTTCAAAAAACATCATCAATTGATGTTGAGCCTTTATTGCATGGTCAAGTGCACTTATGGTGGGTATCACTGGCGATTACTGATCAGCAACAGCATGCTTTCCACGCTTTATTATCAGAGCATCAACAAAAAAAATTGCAAAGACTAGCGGATGCTGAAAAACGTCGATTTTATATTGCTGGAAGAGGATATTTACGCCAATTTTTAGAGCATTATTGTTCAGCGGAGCAAGCAATCGAATTGCAGTTTGGCGAGCACGGTAAGCCCTCATTGAAAAATAATGAGCAACAACTGTGTTTTAATTATACAGATACCTGTGGTTATGGATTATTTGCATTTTCACTTGCTAGCCAATTAGGCATAGATGTTGAAAGCTCTCATCGAAGTGGCAAGTTTGATAGAGTGATTCAGCGGCGTTTTTCGCCGGAAGAACAATATTTACGTGATCATAATGTCGAGCAATTTTTGCGCTGTTGGACACGTAAAGAAGCTTACGGAAAAGCTATTGGTGCGGGTTTGAATTATCCATTGCGGGAGCATGTGATGTGTGTTGATTTGTCGCAAAGTGAATTTAAACTTAAAAATCAAAATTGGTATGGACAACAATTTTCTATTCAGCAACCAGTTTGTGAAGCCTATGGCGATGTTGCTAAAAATGCGAAAGAAAATTATATAGCGTGTTTATTTTCAGAAGGCGAAAACGCAAAAACACTTAAGACTTTTTGTTTGTCTGAAAATTAAAAGGCCTTGATAAGGCGACTTATTTTTTCTGTCCAGATGCCATAATATTCATGCAACGCCTTAGTCGTAAGGGCGACAGCATTACTATTAGGTATTAATTGTAATAATGTCGGACTATATTGGTCTGCAACGATAATGTCGCTTGGCACTGGAATAATGTTTGCATTTAATGCTGAAAATAACTGAATTGATCTTGGCATATGAAGTGCAGATGTGACTAGCAGTGCTGATTTTGCATTGATTTTTTGTAAAAATTTGTCTGTTTCGGCAGCATTTTCGCGGGTGGTTCGACTTTTGGGTTCAACAATAATGACTTCTTTGGGTACGCCCATTGCGATCAATTTTTCTCGAATATAAATTGACTCGGCATCTATGCCTTCTTGATCGAAAACATTTCCTCCAGTCAAAATAATACGTTGTGCCTTTCCGGCTTTGAAGAGCTCAGCTGCTAACCAAAATCGATTTGATTGAGCTGTGAATTGTGAAAATTTTCTAGGATAAGATGGTGGAGATAAACTTCCGCCAAGTACGATTATTGCATCTGCTTTGGGTGTGGATGCAATATCGAATTGTGGGTATTTGCTTTCTAAGCTTTTCGCTAATGAGCCAGCCACGTATGAATTGGAGCTGATAAAAAAGACCAATACTGCTAGCCAGGCACATTTTTTTGCTAGTTTGTTGACATATAAGATACGGCAAATTGCTATCATCAATAGCATGAGGCCGATGAATCCCATTGGATATGCTAAGTGGGCCAGAATTTTTTGAACAAGAACGCTATCCATAGTGCATATTCGTTAGCTTGGGATGGTTTTTCTTAGTAGTCTAGTGTTTGCGAAAGGCCTTGTCAAAAGTCTATCTCAGGCGCACCAAGCAATGATAGAATAACGGATTGCATTATTGATGATAAATGCATGTTTACTTAACCTTTGATTAGAAGTGGTGCCTATAATTGGCGCTGGATATTTGATGAATTTATTTGATTTTACTGATGGCCGAGAAGGATATTACGGAGAATATGGTGGAACTTTTCTACCAGAAATTCTTCATACCACCATCGAAGAGCTGAAACTTGAATTTCGTAAAGCCAAAGAAGATCCTGCATTCTGGCAAGAATTTTTGCAGTTGATGCAATCATATTCAGGCCGTCCAACGCCAGTATCTTATTTAGAAAATTTATCTAAGAAGTTAGGTGGTGCACAAATATATGTCAAACGTGAAGATTTGAATCATACTGGATCGCATAAAATTAATAATGTGATGGGCCAAGGTTTGTTGGTCAAACGTATGGGTAAAACACGCATTATTGCTGAAACTGGCGCTGGCCAACATGGATATGCGACTGCAACCATGGGCGCACGATTTGGCTTTGACACTAAAATTTATATGGGTGCGCATGATGTTGCCCGTCAACGTCCAAATGTCTTTTGGATGGAGAACATGGGTGCAGAAGTTGTTGCTGTTACAGACGGTCAGCAAACCTTGAAAGATGCAATCAATGAGTGTCTACGTGATTGGGTGACTAATATGGATAATACCCATTATGTGTTGGGTACTGCCTGTGGACCTCATCCATTTCCTGAAATGGTCTCATGGTTTCAATCGATTATAGGCAAAGAAGCGCGACAACAAATGCTCGATAACGCAGGTGGTTTACCTGATCGTATATTTGCTTGTGTTGGCGGCGGTTCAAATGCGATGGGTCTATTCCAAGGCTTTTTAGACGATGAAGCAGTCGAACTGGTTGGCTGTGAAGCTGGTGGTCTAGGTGAAGGAAAAGGTAATCATGCGTCACGTTTGGCTTATAAAGATGCCTCAGTAGGCGTTGCACAAGGCATGAAAACTTATTTTCTACAAAATGATGATGGCAATATGCTTGAGACGCATTCAGTTGCGGCAGGCTTGGATTACATTGGGGTCAACCCAGTGTTGGTTCACCTTTGGGAAAAAGAACGTGTTCGTTTTGAAGCGGTCACTGATGATGAAGTGACTGAAGCATTAAAAATGGCGATGCTGACTGAAGGCATCATACCAGCGCTTGAAAGTGCTCATGGTTTTGCCCAAGCAATCAAAGAAGCTGCGACCATGAAACCTTCTGAACGAGTGTTGATTAATATGTCTGGCCGTGGAGACAAAGATATTTTTACTATTGCGGACGCACTTGGTGATGAGCATTGGAAGCGTTTTATTGCGCAAAAAGCCGATGAGTATAAAGCAGAAAAAGAAGGTTAGGTGATGAGTTCTTTGAAGACATATTTGACGGAACGCCGTCAAGATAAAGATTGTTTGATCATGACGCATGTTGTATGCGGTTATCCTTCTTTTGAAGATAATTGGAAAGAGTTGGAAATCATGCAACAGTTTGATGTAGATATGGTTGAACTGCAATTCCCATTTTCTGAACCCAGTGCTGATGGTCCATTATTTGTGAAAGCAAACCAAGCTGCAATTGACAGTGGTGTGACAGTGGCGGATTGTTTTGAATTTATGCAAAAAGTGACTGCTCATTTTTCGTTTAAAGTCATTATGATGGGTTATTACAATACTGTTTTTAAAACGGGCCAAGAAATATTTTTACAAAAATTGGCGGATGCCGGTGCTGCGGGTTTTATCTTGCCAGATTTGCCAGTTGACGAAGCGCAAGAGCTGTATCAAATTGGCACGCAATTAGATCTAGCACCTATTGTTCTGATGACTCCTACAAATACGGATGAACGCTTGGCAAAGTTGGCCGAGTCGGCTGATGGTTTTATTTATACCGTAGCTCGTCGTGGCGTGACCGGTTCGCAGACGGAGATGGATAATGAAGTTGCAACTTTCGTTGGTCGTTGTCGACAAGCAACTGATTTGCCTTTAGCGGTTGGCTTTGGTGTTAGTGAGAAAAAAGATATCGATTTTATTGCTAAACATGCTGATATTGCGGTTATTGGTACAGCCGCTCTTCGTGCTTGGGAAGAAGGTAAAGAAGCGGCATTAAACGCCTTTTTTAAAAAACTATTAGCCTAGAATTATTCGAGCCACAATTATTTTTGTTGGCTCGCCTCAAACTGTTCAATTGTTTGTTGGTTTTCTTTTACCTTTTTGAGTAAAACTTCCATATGCTGACGTAGTGTCGCATTGTCTTGATTTTTGTCCTTGAGTTTTTCTTGAAGTTTAGCGATTTCTTTCTGGATCTCATTTTGATCTTGATTATCCGTACTACTTGGATTATCAGAATTTTTTTACTTCTCATTTTCTAGAGGTTTGACAACTGTTTCTGTAAGGTCTTGAGTTGCAGGTTGAGCCTTCGGTGTTGTAACTATCTGCTTTTTAGGGTGTGCTTTTATTTTTTGCGAAATTTCTTGATTGCCAGTGTCTTCGCTGCAAGCAACTATCAATCCTAAAACGCTCATACTGAGCGATATAAAAACACATTTTCGCAAAAAACGTTTTGTTTTAATTGTGGTTTGCATTGTCATTAATATCGTCGTTTGTTGGTGTTTACAGCGTTGCCAGGAATAATCGAATTCTTATTTGGCTTGATATAGTGGTTTAACTTTCCAGTGTTTTCAAGTCTTTATATCGATCTAATGCTTCTAATCTAGCAAGTTTATGGTCGACAATAGGATATGGATAGGTTTTGCCTAGCACAATGCCCGCTTGTTCTAAGGCTTCAATAGGAGCTTCCCAAGGCTTGTGTATATGTTTGTTAGATAGTTTTGCTAATTCAGGTAACCATTTTCTTAGATAAATGCCTGCGGCGTCGAATTTCTCACTTTGCGTTATAGGATTGAATATGCGGAAAAAAGGCGAGGCATCGGCTCCGCAACCTGCACACCATTGCCAGCTGGCAGAATTGCTGGCTAAGTCAGCATCTAATAAAGTATCCCAAAACCATTTAGCGCCTTCTTGCCAGTGGATGAGCAAATCTTTGCATAGAAATGAAGCTACGACCATACGAACTCGGTTATGCATATAGCCTGTCTGCCATAATTCACGCATGCCGGCATCGACTAATGGGTAACCAGTTTTTCCTTGTTGCCACGCTTTGAGTAAATCGTTATTAGTGTCCCAATGGAATTTATCAAAACGAGGATTGAAGTTATTCTTTGGTAAATCAGGAAAGTGAAACAACTGATAATAACTAAATTCTCTCCAGCCTATTTCGCTCAAATAACGATTTAAATCATCGGTGCGAGTATGATTGTGCATTTGTAGTTGAGTCGCATCATGCCAAATTTGTCGTGTACTGATTTCACCAAAAGCTAAATGTGGAGACAGTAACGATGTTCCTGAGATACTTGGAATATTTCGGGCTTCGTCGTAATGATTGATTGACGACTCTTGGAATTCTTCCCATTTCTGTTGGGCAGACTGTTCTCCAGCTTGCCATTGAACATTAATACTTTTCGACCAATCAGGGTTGCTAGGCAATAGTTCAAGTTCTTGTAGTGAAAGGCCATCCTCAATGTGCCAAGTTTTTTTTGGAGTGCGAAAATCAGGTTTGCTCAATGGAATTGGCACAGGAAGGTCAGTAGCGAATCTATTCTTGCAATGGCGCCAATATGGTGTGAAGACTTTGAAGGGAGTTCCTTGTTTTGTGAATTGATGCCAAGGCTCGCTGAGTAAGTTGTTATTAAATGAATGAACTTCTATGTCATGCTTTTTTAGTTCCATTTTCAGCGCTTTGTCATGTTCAATATGATGTGGTTCATAACGACGGTTCCAAAAAATTCTAGTACACCCGTTTTTTTCACAAAGATTAATGAGGATAGAGCTGATAGCTTTGTGGGGCGTAGTTTTGAAATATGCTAAAGGTTGGCTTACAGATGTGAGTTGCTCATTTAAGTGTTGCAATGAATGGTGTAACCACCACTGACTTGCGCCTCCAATAGACCAGTCATGAGTAATATTTTCTGATGGCTCATGGATGTAAACAGGGAGAATCTCGCCGAAATCGTTCGCTGAAAATAATGCGGCGTTATCCATTAAACGCAAATCGCATCGAAATAACATAATCGAGTATTTGGAATCTGTCATAGGTAGTTTGTTATATATTGTAAAATAACTCTGAACTATGAGTATAAGATGTCAAATCAATGTAAATTATGATTAAATAATATAAAGTTCTTGTTTTAGGCAAGGGACTGATAATAAAACAAAGAAAAATGGGAGGTACTTCCGTGTCCTTATGGAAATGTTTTTGGAAAAACTGTTTTTGGCCATTGCTGCTGCTGGCATTGCTTGGTTTAGCGCAAATGTTTTGGCCTGGCGGAAAATGGCGTGATATTGAACAAGATGTGAGTTCTACAGTAATGTCGAATTTAACTAGTAATGGTATAGATTGGGCAGAAGTTGATACTCATGATCGAGGCCGTGATGTGTTGTTAAGCGGTTCTGCACCTTCTGAAGATGCGAAAATATTTGCAATGAAAATTGCGTCTGAATTGTCTCAAGATAAGCGTGGCAATAGTGTTGCACGTACTGTTGAATGGAAAGGAGATATTGTTATTCCTGAACCAGACCCAGGCAATTTGTCATTTTCAGTCGTTAATGGAAAAATTATCTTAAATGGTGTTGTTTCAAGCGAGCAAGAAATCCTTGATTTAGTTGCCGCTGCTGATGAGAGATATGGTGCAGATAATGTTACTAACCGTCTTACCGTTAAAGACAATATTATTCCACTAGATAATATTAAAGGTTTGGTTCAAAGCCTGAATTTAAATAATGGCACTTTAAGGTTGTCATTAAATAAAGTACTGAGAGTTACTGGAGAAACTGATTCTGATCAAGCTCGAGATTCTATTGGCCAGGGTTTGTTAAGTGCATTGGGGTCGAATTATTCGTTGGATAATCGTTTGACTGTCAAAGAACCTGAGCCTGTCGTTATACCAGAGCC
>CALKZN010000070.1 GCA_938002995.1 uncultured Arenicellaceae bacterium
ATGTCACATGTTCTTAATACTAGCTCTTTTTTAACGCTATATACTCCTAAGTCTATTTATAAAAAGAGACAAATATGAAATCAATGTCGCGCAGCATGAAGGCTGAAAAAAGCATCGCTTTGGTCGCACATGACAACAAAAAAGAACAATTAGTATATTGGGCTAAAAAACACAGAGAACAGCTCATTAAGCACACGCTTTATGGCACAGGCACAACAGGCCATTTGCTGATGCAAGAGCTAGACCACGAAATGGAATGCTTATTAAGTGGCCCAATGGGTGGAGATCAACAATTAGGCGCTAAAATATCAGAAGGACAAATCGATATTCTAGTGTTCTTTTGGGACCCATTAGAACAACAACCTCACGACCCAGATATCAAAGCCTTGTTAAGAATTGCAGCTGTCTGGAACGTGCCAGTGGCCTGCAATGAATCATCTGCAGACTTCATGATCAATTCTGACTTAATGGACCAAGAATACGCGCATGAGATTCCAGACTATCGCGAGTATTTAGCTTCCAGAATCAAACACCTTCAACCGTCTTAAAGAAGGTTTAAATTATCTTAAGCTTGATATAGCCTATACAGCAGCAGTGCGTTGCTCCAAAAACTCAATGATGTCGCTGGACTCATAAAGCCAACGCACACCACCCTCTTCTTCTATCTTCAAACAAGGCACCATCACCTTACCGCCGCCCTGCTCTAGTTCAGTGCGAAACTGCGGTTGCTTGCCAATATCTTTAATTTCAACGTCAACATTCAAACGGTGCAAAGCACGGCGGGTTTTGACACAAAACGGGCAAGCAAACAATTGATATAGCGACAAACCTTTCATAGCATCTTGAGCTTTTAACTGTTGTTCTTCAGAGCGTTCAATCGACTTAGGCTTGGTCAACCAATTCACCAGAACAATTAAGGAACCTGCGGCATTTCTAAGGAGCTTTATCAACATATGTAATCCAAGATATTTCTTTCTAATTCAACAATAATACTTTCACAGCAATACTTTCAACTTTAATGATTTCAACAATCAAAATCATAACGATACGAATATGGCGCGTACTATACCCAAATTCACATGCCCAAGAAATACAGCAATGAAGAATAAACGACTTTCACGACAGCTACACTGGTCAAAAATGCCAAAATGCTAATCAACAAGCCAAGCGCAATCAACAAACCATCTCTTTCTAGCATACCGATCGAGATGAACAACATTGCAAACGCAGGTAAAAAATTACTCAACGGAAACGGAACAGCCACTATAACCGCCAACACCAAGGCAACGAAACCAATCAAATATTGCGCCGCTGTAGATGACAAAAACAAATAACGGGGCTTCACATACTGCTCTAGCCATTCAATTTTCGGTATCAACCACTGACTCCAAGACGCCAATCGATCAACAGAGATAGTCTTTTCATCAATAACTTTTGGAAAAGCAGGCACTTGTCGACCAAGCAACAATTGCAAGCTAGGCAAAATCATCACAAAACCCGCCACTATAGACACACCCGGCAACAAACAAAGCACCGCCAAGATGAAAAATATCCCAGCAAAAGATCGTTGTTCAAATTGACGTAGAAAATAAGCAAATGTCACTTCCTCGCTTTTTGAACCAGCAATCACCGCCTCCAATAAAGAAGAGGTTTTTATCAACTCAGAAGATGGAGGTATCGAAATAGTCATTTATTGATCTAAGAACTGAACACTACTAGTATAGACCTGCCAACACTGGGAAAAATGACTTAAAAAGCACTCATTAAAATAGCACCCCTAAAACCATTATCTTTCGTATCCTTTTCACTTCTCAAAAACAACAATTGATTCAACATGTCCCGTCTGTGGAAACATATCGATCACACCAGCATGTGTTATTGAGTATCCTTTTTCATTCACTAGAATGTTTGTATCCCTTGATAATGTGGCTGGATCACAAGAGATATACACAATTTTTGACGCTTCAAAGCGATCAATATTACGCACGATTTCTACTGCACCTGCGCGTGGAGGATCTAATAAAATTTTGTCAAATTTTTGATTCAGCCATGCGCCATGACTTTCTTCATTCATGTTTTCATCGTACAAATCACCATAATAAAAATCTAACTCTTCAAGTTGATTAATTTTTTTATTATGAATAGCGCGATGCACTAATTTATCCTCACCTTCCACACCAGCAACATAAGCTGCCTTTCTCGCAAGTGGCAAAGTAAAATTTCCTAGTCCACAAAATAAATCCAAGATTCTGTCTGTCTTTTGAATATCCAACAATTCAACCGCTTGAGACACTAGTTTTTCGTTAACCTCTCCATTTACCTGAATAAAATCCCTAGGCCCAAACTCAATCTTGATATCGAAATCCGAATGTTCATAAAAAAGAGGAACAGTCTGTTCTGGGTAAATCAGTTTCAACTCGCCATGAGTATCTGCTCTATCATCAACAAAAAGCTGAACAATGTTCTCTTTCGCAAATTCAGCCAAGCATGCTTCATCAGACATAGACAGCAATCCGCGGTATTGAACAATAACAACCATCTCATTATCAGCCTCACAAACTTCAACGCCAGACACCTTCTCAACAACCGACAATTTACTAAGAGAAACCTTCAACAAAGGCAACAAATCAGACGCTCTCTTATTGAGAATATCGCAACTATTTGTCGGTTGAATATAGTGACTATTCCTTGCTCTAAAGCCAATACGAATTTCGTTTTTTGTCTTCGCAAATGTTGTTCCAAAACGCGCTTTTCGTCGATATCCCCAAACTTCACCCGTCATAGGGTCGAGCACTTTTGCGGGAGTGACGTTACCTATTCTTGTTAAATTATCGAGCAATTGTTTTTGCTTGTGTAAGATTTGTTCCTCAGGATCAAGATGCTGAATAGCACAACCACCACACCTTCCAAACACTTTACACTTCGGGTCAACTCGTAGGTTTGAAGCATCCAAAACTTCCGCCACAACACCTGTCGAAAAGTTCTTCTTTGATTCAAGTGGCGTATATTTCACGCGTTCATTCGGCAAAGCACCCTCAACAAACACCACTTTGTTAGTCGCCGTGCGGCCAACTCCTCGCCCATCATGCGACAAGGTATCAATAACTATCTCTTGAACTTCTACTCTAGTGTCAGCACCCTTCTTAGAAGGACGCATATACTTCTTTTGACGTCGACGATTCATAAATACCTATTTAATTTCATTGATACCGCATAAAAAGTGGCACCTTATCTGGGCGAGATAATACCCTGCTATGAAGTACCAAAAAAGGCTTTAACTTTTAGGAGAGGAAATTACTGTTACCTCTCAGCAGATACAGCCCCTTCAACAGTAAATGCAGTTCCAGAACAAACAATCCCTTCGGAGCGATATGTTGCACTAATAGTGTTCCCAACAATACTCCCTTGTAAGAAAATCACGCCTGATTGACACACACCTTCAAATTGCGTTCTTGCATCAGATCGAAAAGAAAAACTTA